>JAEDKB010000163.1 GCA_016296045.1 Oscillospiraceae bacterium | reverse complement strand
TGTAAAATTTTTGCAGCAGCCTTGCTTTGTCTTTTTCAAGTAAGAACTTTCCCTATTCTTTCGTCTTCTGCCGATATCAAAAACTCGTTGCGCGCTGCTGGCGGTATTCGCTTGGCGTCATGCCCATATGCCGCCGGAATTGCCTGTAGAACAGTGTTTCTGCGCTGTAGCCAAGCTCATGGGAGATGCGCTCAATGGGCCAGTCAGTCGACCAGAGCATCTTGCAGGCACGGTCAAGCCGTATATGGATCAGGTTGTCGGAGAAAGAGATCCCAAAGTATTGACGATAAAGATGCTTGAACCACGATTCACTCAGTCCGACATAAGCTGCCGCGCTTGCAACGGTCGGGAAGCTCTTTGGATCGTCTGACAGCGCTTTTTGAAGTTGACGCAGGCGGTAACGCGTAGCTGCAGGCGTATTCGGCTCCGGTGGCTCCTCATCGCCGCTGGCAATGCTGTACAACACCACGCGGATATACAGATCTTCCTTCTCCATTCGGTAGCGATCGCCGGATAGAAAGAGAAAGTACATATTTTGCACAAGATTTGCCAGCAGGGGATAGAGAGCGGTTGGACAGGGACGCTCCGGCAGCGGTAGGGAAGCAATGGTAGATACTTCTTCGCTGTTGGCTCCAAAAGTACAGTAACTGATGACTGCAGAGTCATTTTCCGGCTTCAGCGATAGCCGTTGCCCCGGCTTACAGAATACCAACCCCTGTGCCTCGAGGTTATAGTACTCTGCTTCAAAGCAGCAGCGAGTCCGCCCTTCACTCAGCAAGAACAGGTATTCGTTTTCCGGTGCAAAGGAAATGCCGGAGAGAAACAGCGGTTTCTTCCATTCAATGCGGTGCAGTATCATTCATACACCTCCGAATAATCATCAAATCGGTTGCCTGCATTTTGAGCAATACAAAAACAACAGCACAATAGTTCATATATAAGATATTATAGGTAATTGAATGAATTTTGTCAAGCGACTATACTAAATATTAGAAACGGCAGTTCTGTTGCCTGAGCAGCGCGGACAACGCCGGAATAATAGGAGGGATTGCCCATGAAGAGGCTCTTGGCGCTGATTCTGACGTTGGCAATGGTATTGGCTATGCTGCCTGCGGTATCTGCTAAGTCAGAAACAAAAACTTCCACAAATACGCATTATACCTACAAGGATATTGTGAAACGGACGTATGACATGAGTTATCTTGCCACTGAGCCGAAGCCCGGTGAGGGCGGCAAGGAGGTCACATCAACCGATCCTGCTTCCATCTACAACGAGGCTACAGGAAAGTATGAAAACTGGGGCGGCAACTACGATATGACCGGCTTTGTCCGCCAGGACGGGAACTACCGTGTGCTGGCGGATCTGGAGGGTCCCGGCTATATCAACCGTATCTGGATCCCGACCTATTGGACGGGGACGATGCGCATCTGGATCGACGGTGCGCTGACGGTAGAAACGCAGATGGCCGATTTCATTTACGGCTCAGCCTTTGAAGGGCTTGGAGAGCTTTCACTGCGCGCAAATGAGCAGGAATCTGAGCAGTTTGCTGAGGGCTACCTCGGCGGTATCAATCTGTTCGTGCCGATCACTTATAACGAGTCCTGCAAGATCGAAGTTGGCATCGAGCAGGAGAGTTCCGGCTTCTACTATATTGTCGGCTATTACGATCTGGAGGACGGAGCTTCTGTTGAATCATTCGCATGGCCGATGAGCGAAGAAAACCGCCAAGCACTTGAGGAAGCCAACGCCATTCTGGCGGATGAATCCGTTCCCGCCGGTACGACCTGCTTTGACGGCGAGGTCAAGGCCGGCGAGACGGTAACGCTTTTTGAAAAGACTTCGGCCGGAGCGATCAGCGCTTCCTCCCTGAAGCTCGACATTCCGAAGGATGAGCTGGACAAGCAGAAAGCCCTGACGGACTGGACGATCGAGATGTACTGGGACGGTTCCGATACTCCGGCGGTCAGTATGCCGGTGGCGGATTTCTTTGGCGTCCATTATGGCCTCTATGACCAGGGCTTTGATAACGCGGCATATGGTCTGAGTGACGACGGGATCATGTATACCAAATGGTATATGCCTTTCAATAGCGCAAAGATCACGCTGACCAACGGCTCCGATACGGCCAGGTCAGTCAAGGCGGTCTACCGAACAGAGGATCTGACCGAGGAGCAGGCCAATAGGCTGACACGTTTCCATGCCAACTGGCAGCGCTGCTATGCCCGCACCGATGACCGCGCGCCGGATGCGCAGATGCTCTCCATTGAGGGCAAAGGACGTTATGTGGGCACAAGCCTGCATATTTACCAGATCGTTGACGGTATCTGGTGGGGTGAGGGCGACGAGAAGTTTTTCATTGACGGCGAAAAATTCCCCACCTGGTTCGGCACCGGTTCGGAAGACTACTTCTGTTACGCATGGTGCGGATCGCAGCTTTTTGACTATCCGTACTGCGGCCAGCCGCTGTGTAACGGTTATCCTTCCACCGGCGACAAACAGGTGCAGGGACACGGCGACAAGGTAAACTACCGTATCCATGTGCTGGATAATATTTGTTTCCAGTCTTCGCTGGAAGCAAACATTGAAAAATACTTTGATGAGACGGTGGATCGCTACGCTGCAACGACTTACTTCTATCTGACAAAGGACACCTCCGACAAGCACATTCAGTCGGAGATCAGCGACCGCATTTTTAACGACGATTTGCTTTCCGGCCCGTCGTTATTCTATCCGGGCAGCTATCTCGGCGCACGTGAACTTGCCGGAAATACGACGAATCGGCCATATAATCAGGGAATGGGCTTCTACGGTGAGGGATATGATACGAAGTGGTACGGCGGCGTAAACTTCTGTTGGGCGAACACGTCGCGCGAAAAGTATGTGCAATATCTCCTGGAAATCCCGGAGGGTGGAGAGTATCAATTTAGTGCCTCCCTGACGACTGCCCCAGACTATGGCATTTTTGAATTCTATATTGATGACGTTCTTGTTGGCAAAGCGGACACCTATGGCAGTCTGGACGTGATCGAAAAGACACTTGGTACCGTTACACTGACGCCGGGTGCGCACGTTTTGAAGATACTATGTGTTGGCAAGAACAGTGCGTCCGCCGGTTATTATATGGGCATCAATTATCTGCAATTTACCCCGGCAGAGAAGACTGACAACAGCTTCCTCTTCGGTGGCTGTGACGATCTGTTTGCAGCGATCAAAAATACGGACGGTCTGACCTCTGAGCCGGTTGTGCAAGGCTTGGATGTATTCTGCAACGAGCACTATACATGGCATAAGAACAGTCATCTCGTCTGGAATGCCGGAGAGATCGGTTCCGTGGAGTTTGAGATTGAAATCCCGGCGGCAGATACCTATATGCTGGAGCTTGCGCATACCATTGCAAGTGATTTCGGTAAGTTTAGCGTCAGCATTGACGGTAAGACTGTGCTAAAGAATGTTGACGGATATATACCGGGAACGGTAACAGGCGATGTTGCAAAGGCGTATAATGTTGAGCTGACTGCGGGCAAACACCTTGTGACCGTGACCGGCGCAGGCAAAAATGCGTCTTCTGCGGGTTATTTGATTGGCATTGACTATCTCCGCTTCTCCACACAAAAAGAGGTCGGCGCATTCTATGGCGGCGTTACAAATCTGCTGGAAAATAAAACCAGCGGCGACGTTGCAACACAGGATCTTGGATGGGTTGCAACCTACGTTTGGTATCGAAATGCGCAGCTTTATTTCCAAGGCGCAGATAATGCCGCAGCAGAGTTCATGATTGAACTGCCGGCGGACGGCGATTATACGATCAAGACGGATTACACGGCGGCAGGCGACTTTGGTCAATTTCAGCTCTATATCGACGGTGATCCGGTTGGCGACGTGATCGACGGCTTCAGCACTGCCGTCGGAATGAATACTGCTGTTGCAGAAAATGTGCATCTCACCGGCGGTGTCCACACTCTGAAGATCCAGTGCGTGGGCAAAAACGACAGTGCTGCGGGATATCTGGTGGGAATTTCCTGCATTGAGTTCAAAGCGCCTTATGATGCAGGCAGTTCTGAGCCTGTGGCCGACGGAAAGTTAACCTATATCCAGCAAAATGCGGTGGAGGAGCTGCGTCAGTACGCTCAGAATGCCCTCAATCGCTGCGATGCCCTGCAGACCGACCACATCCGCCTTGCAATGGCTGCTGGCATGATGCAGATCGCATCTGCAGAGGATGCAGATGTTGCTGCGGCACTGGCCGCTGCAAAGGCCGAGATCGATAAGGTGCTTGCCACGGCCTATGAGGAAGAACT
>JAEDKB010000162.1 GCA_016296045.1 Oscillospiraceae bacterium | reverse complement strand
GGTTTCAATTACGATGTTCTCATCCTTGATGTCAACAATCTTGCCGACAATTCCGCCGATGGTCGTGATCTTGTCGCCTTCCTTCAGCGAGCTGCGGAGTGCTTCTTCTTCCTTCTTCTTTTTCTTTTCGGGGCGGATAATCATAAAATAGAATACCGCGACCATTACTACAAGAATAAGAATAAAACTTAAATCCATAGTATCCTCCTAAAAATTTGTATTTTTATTATACAGGCTTATCCACTGTATTGCAATAACAAATTATGAATTTTTTGGTATAATCAGTCTTCCGCCCGTGTAGAGAGCAAAACGGAGTATTTTTTACGGAACTGCGCAAATGTTCCGTTATCCAACGCCTCACGAATTCGCTCGGTCAGCTTGTTATAAAAATATAGATTATGCATAACAGACAGCCGCATTGCAAGCATCTCTTCTGCCTTAAACAGGTGGTGGATATATGCACGCGAATACCGACGGCATACCGGGCAGTCACATTCCGGGTCAATCGGGCGTTCGTCACGCTCATATTTTGCGTTTTTCATATTTCTTGTGCCGCTCCAGGTAAAGAGCTTTGCATGTCGGGCATTTCTTGCCGGCATTACGCAGTCAAAGAAATCCACGCCTCTGGCAACACCTTCGATAATATTGCTCGGCGTACCGACACCCATCAGATACCGCGTCTTATTTTTCGGCATGTACGGCTCAATCGCTTCAATGATCTCATACATCGTTTCCGTGCTTTCACCAACAGCCAATCCGCCGATGGCATAGCCCGGAAGATCAAGATCCGCAATCTGTTTCATATGCTCGATACGAAGATCGGCATAGGTACCGCCTTGGTTAATTCCCCAAAGCATCTGCTGCGGATTTACCGTTGTTTCCAGTTGATTCAAACGCTCGTTTTCTGCCTTGCAGCGTACCAGCCAGCGATAGGTACGCGCCACGGAATCCTTCACATACTGATAAGGGGAAGGGTTTTCAACACATTCGTCAAATGCCATGCAGATATCTGAGCCAAGGTTCGACTGAATCCGCATACTTTCTTCCGGACCCATAAAAATTTTGTGTCCGTCAAGATGCGAGGCAAAATAAACGCCCTCTTCTTTAATTTTTCTAAGACTTGCAAGGGAAAAAACCTGGAATCCGCCGGAATCCGTCAAAATCGGGCCGTCCCATGTCATAAACTTATGCAGTCCGCCCAAATCATGCACAACCTGATCTCCCGGGCGAAGATGCATATGGTAGGTGTTGGACAGTTCCACCTGACATCCGATATTCTTCAGATCGGCCGCGCTTAATGCGCCTTTGATCGCGCCCTGCGTGCCGACATTCATAAAGACAGGCGTCTGCACGGTTCCGTGTGCACAGGTAAATACGCCGCGACGCGCTGCGCCTTCTGTTTTTAACAATTCAAACATAACTACCTCACTCAATCAGCATGGCATCTCCAAAGGAGAAAAAACGATAACGATTCTGAACTGCCTCCTGATATGCATTCATAACATGATCGTATCCGGCAAACGCGGAGACGAGCATAATCAATGTGCTCTCAGGAAGATGAAAATTTGTAATCAAGGCATCCATTGCCTTAAAATGATAACCGGGATAAATAAAAATGTCGGTCCATGCAGACTTTTCCGAAAACGTACCGTCTTCTTCTGCAAGTGATTCCAGCGTTCTGCACGATGTTGTGCCGACACAGACGATTCTGCCGTGATTCCGCTTTGTTTCGTTCAGCAGCTCGGCTGTCTCACGGGAAATCATGCAGAATTCGCTGTGCATATGATGCTCTGTGATTTCCTCCGCCTTTACCGGACGGAAGGTTCCAAGACCGACATGGAGCGTAACATAAGCCAGTTTCACGCCTTTTGCTGCAATTTCGGCAAGCAGTTCTTTTGTAAAATGCAGTCCGGCAGTCGGCGCAGCGGCAGAACCGTTGACCTTGGAATAAACCGTCTGATATCGTTCACCGTCTTGCAATTCTTCTTTGATATAGGGCGGTAAGGGCATCTTTCCGAGCCGCTCCAGAATTTCAAGGAAGATTCCCTCGTAATGAAACTGCACCAAACGATTTCCGGTTTCAAGAACCTCTTTTACGGTCGCAGTCAGAGCGCCGTCTCCAAAGGAGATTTCAGCGCCCTCATGCAGCTTTCTTCCCGGCTTCACCAGACATTCCCAGATGCCGTCGCCTTTATCCGTCAAGAGCAGAACCTCGACTGCGCCGCCGGAGGGAACACGCTTTCCAAGCAATCTGGCCGGAATGACGCGTGAATCATTCATAACAAGGCAATCGCCCTCGTGAAGATAGTCCAGAATATCAAAAAAATGGCGATGCTCGATTGCGCCGTCAGTTTTATGCAGCACCAGCAGCCGCGAGCTGTCTCTGCGTTCAAGCGGTGTCTGGGCAATCAATTCCTGCGGTAAATCGTAGTAAAAATCACTTGTTTTCAAGGTCTTCGCTCTTTTCTATCAAAGTTTTGTTTATTATACCTGATTTTATGCCGTTTTTCAACTGCAATATCTCACCCGATTTCACGACATCGAATAGAATGAATCGGAGGTGTTAAAATTGAAAACCCCTGTTTTTCTCGGCGTTGCGACCGCACTTGCAACCCCTTTTCATAATCACGCCATAGATCTTGATGCCTTTGACCGTCTGATCGATTTACAATTAGATGCTGAAATTCCCGCTCTCGTCGTCTGCGGCACAACGGGCGAGGCCTCTACCCTCACTGCGGACGAAAAAAGGACTTTATTCGATCATGCGGTCAATTACGTTGCCGGACGAGCGAAAGTCATTGCCGGAATTGGAACAAACGACACCGAAAAATCCATTCTGCTTGCAAAAATCGCTGCACAGTGTGGAGCGGACGCACTGCTTGCGGTGACCCCATACTATAATAAGTGCACACAGGAGGGTCTGATTTCCCATTACTCGGCAATTTCCGATGCAACGGACCTTCCGATGATTGTCTATAACGTTCCCTCCAGAACAGGCTTCAATCTTCTTCCGGAGACATGGTTAAAACTATCTGAAAATCCGAAAATCAACGGATTAAAAGAAGCCAGCGGCAATATTTCTCAGATTGCAAAAAGCATTTTCAAAAGCAAGGACGGGGCTGTCATCTGGTCGGGAAATGACGATCAGATCGTTCCCGTCATGTCCTTGGGCGGCAAAGGCGTCATTTCTGTTCTGTCCAATGTCCGTCCCGGAGCTGTTCGCAAAATGGTTGATGCGTGCATACAAGGCAATTATCCGGAAGCCGCAAAGCTGCAATTGCAGTTTTTACCGCTGGTAGATGCGCTGTTTTCAGAAGTGAATCCCATTCCGGTCAAAGCAGCCCTTACAAAAATGGGAATCTGTTCGGATGAAACAAGACTGCCTCTAACCAAAATGAGTGTCGACAAGCGGAAAATGCTGTACTCCATTTTAGAAGAGCTTCCGGACATTCGCTGAAACAAAAGGAGCCTCTCTTGTCTTGATTGACAAAAGAGGTTCCTTTTCTAACATTCGTTCCATTCAAAGCCTATCGTCTTCGGTCTCCATCATTCCGTATTTGGTTTTCAGCCGATCCAGCTTGTCAAGCAGGGGCTTGCTCAGAAGCAGCATAGTTAGGGCGCAGGCGATGCCATGGGTGACATTGACGGGGAAGCCGGAGGCAAAGCAGGCCAACGCAAAGCTCCATGTAAGCTGTGTTCCCGTTGTAAATATGGTGCAGCAGTCGAGCGCAGGACCTACCACGGCGACGATGCTGACAAAGCCAAAAACGGTGAGCACCGCCAGATAGAGCAAGGGTTTGTGATGCAGCTTTCGCTTTTTATGGAACAACAGGCCTGCCAAAAAACCGCCGAAGCCGTAAGCCATCATCTGCCACGGCGTAAAAGGTCCCTGCCCGAAGAAAAAATTGCTGGCAAATGCGGCAACGGCACCCGTCAAAAAGCCCGCTTCCGCGCCGAAAGCAATCCCCGTAATCATAATAATGCCCACAATGGGCTTAAAATACGGCAGAAAGGCAAAGGCGGCGCGGGATACAGCCGCAATGGCTGCCATAACCGCGATGGTCACAAGCTCTCTGGCCTGCGGTCTGCGCTTTTCAAAAGCCAGAAAAAAAGGGATCATCGTCTCAATAATCATGAGCGTGCTGGTCAGGTAATACCAGCGGCCGGGAAGCTTTGTTCCCAGATAGAGGGTCGCGGGGATCAGCAGAAAAATGGAGAGCACAGAAGCCACGGTAGATCGTTTCATAACGTTCCCTCCAGATTCTTTTCAAATAAGGCCACCACATCCTGTGCAGTGACGGCGTTGCGGAACAC
>JAEDKB010000161.1 GCA_016296045.1 Oscillospiraceae bacterium | reverse complement strand
ATTCCGGAGGAACCCGTTGTACCGGAAGCACCTGTAATTCCGGAAGTGCCCGTAATTCCGGAAGCACCTGTCTATGAGGAACCCGCACCTGCCTATGAAGCGCAGAACTATCAGAGCCAGCCGGCTGCTCCGAAGCAGAAAAAGAGCGGCAAGGGCGGCATGATTGCGCTGATCGTGGTTGCCGGTGTTTTGGCTCTTTGCCTGATCGGCACGGCGATTTACTGCGCGCTGCTGTATCGTCAGTGCGATAATCTGGCCGATACCGTCGAGGAGCTTCAGGAAGAAAATGCGGATCTTTATGAGCAAAACGATGCACTCCATGACGAATTGGATGCCCTTTACGATAATTATTACGCCATCTATGACGAATACGATTTCTTCCATGAGCACGCCGTATTTTGCAGCGAAGACAACAATTATTATCACAGCTACGACTGTCCGGACTGGGATCGTGAAGGATTCTGGATTTTCAATGTGGAATATGCCGAGTACACCGAATACACACCCTGTCCCTATTGCCAGTAATTTCTCAATGTTCCCGGAAAGGAGTTTTTATGAATCCTGAAGAAGTTTCGGCAGAAGAGGAACAGAGTGCTGCTCCGAATCCCCCGATCTATACCTGTCAGACCCTCCTGAATGTTCAGACCCAGCAGGAGGCTTCCCAGGCGCTGACCCCGAAATATATGAAATATGTCGTTTTTGTCTGCTTCGGTTTGTGTATCGTGATGTTTGGTCTGCTCCTCTGGGCTTATTTGGTCGGAGGAGCGGTCATAAACCTCGTGCTTGCCCTGCTGGTGCTGGCTGTCGGTGCCTACCTTGCCTACAGTCATTTCAATACGCCGAAAAAAATGCTGGTGCAGTGGGAAGAAAATATGAAAAAAAATTTCGGCACGAGTGAGCTGCATCTGACAACGGAATTTTATAAATTCTCAATCGCTCAGACGCTGAGCGAAAACGACGATTTGACCGTAGACAACTATGCAGACCTGCAGGCGCTGGTCGAAACGAAGCATCTGTTCCTGCTGAAAAAGGGACGCGGCACCTGGTACTTTGTTGCAAAGGACGGTCTGCAAAACTGCTCTGTGGACGAATTTCGCAGCTTTATTTCCGAACGGATCGGAGGCAAATAAATTATGCCATTTTTCCTGACCAGAAAAAATGCGGAGGAAAAACGCCTTGGCATTTATATCCATATCCCCTTTTGCAAGAATAAATGTGAATACTGTGATTTCTATTCCCTCGGCGGACGCATTGAGGAAAGTCTGACGGATCGCTATTTGCAGGCGCTTGCCGACCATTTAAAGGAGACCGGCAAGCTCGCGCCCGGCTATACGGTCGATACCGTCTATTTCGGCGGCGGCACGCCCAGCTACTTCGGCGCGGAAAATCTGGAACGAATTCTGGATGAGATCCACCGCAATTTCCGCCTGAGCGTGGAAGCGGAAATCACGCTCGAGGCCAATCCCGAAAGCCTGTCTTCGCAGATGCTGCGGAAGCTGATCCATGCCGGCTTCAACCGTCTTTCCATCGGCGTGCAGTCCGATGACGACGAAATGCTCAACAAGCTCGGCCGTGTCCATAACTTCCATCAGGCGAAGGTCGCCATGCAGCAGGCAAGAAAGGCGGGCTTCGGCAACATCTCGCTGGATCTGATGTACGGTCTGCCCGGTCAGACCCTATCTCAGTGGCGCGACACCGTAACCAATATCGTCTCCATGCGCCCCGACCATATCTCCTGCTACGCTCTGAAGCTGGAGGAAAACACGCCGTTGTGGGGCTACAAGGACAAGCTGAGCTTCCCCGATGACGATAAGCAGGCGGATATGTATCTTGCCGCGTGTGAAATTCTGGGCGAATACGGCTACCGCCACTATGAAATTTCCAACTTTGCGAAAAAGGGAAAAGAATCCAGGCACAACCTGAAATACTGGAACGGCGCGGAATATCTGGGCTTCGGCCCGTCTGCCGCCTCCGACTTTGCCGGAAAGCGCTTTACGATCAAGCGCGATCTGCACGGCTATATTGACGGCATCGCAAAAAAAGAAGCGGTCTTGTCCGAATGTGAATCGATCCCGCTCAGAGAACGCGCCGGTGAATATATCATGCTCCGGCTGCGCACACTCGACGGTATCAACGCCGAGGAATATGAGCGCAATTATCTCATGCCGTTCGGGCAGATTGAACAGCTCATGCAGCGCTTTGCGGACAATGGCTTTGCCGAAAAGGAAAATGAACGCTGGCGCCTGACCGAAAAGGGCTGGCTTGTTTCCAACCGCATCATCGTTGCCATCAACGAGCTGCAGGAACGCTCCACGCCGCTGGCAAAAAAACGTTGAGGAGCCGCTATGAAATTTGAAGGTTTTTCCCCGGAAACAATCGACTTTCTCTGGGGAATCCGCTTTAACAACAATCGGGAATGGTTTGCCGAACACAAATCGCAGTACCAACAGACGCTCTATGAGCCGATGAAAGCGCTGGCAAAGGAGCTGGAGCCGGATTTTGCGTCCGTTCCGGGTCTGCGCCTGCATATTTCCAGAATTTATCGGGATATGCGGATGCATCCGTCCACATTCTATAAGGACAGTCTGTGGTTCTGTTTTCGCCGCGACGGCGGAGCGTGGCTGGAGCATCCTTGCCTGTGCTTTGAGGTGCGTCCCGAGGGCTATCGTTACGGCTTTCTCCTTCTGTACGGGAAAACGGCTGTGATGGAGGCGCTTCGCAAAAAGATGAGCGAAAACGCAGAGGCTTTCCTGAAAATGGTAAATAAGGCGGAAAAGGACAGCGGATTAACGCTGGACGGCGAGCATTACGTCCGTCCGAAGCCCTGCGGCGATGAACGTCTGAAAAAATATTTCGGGCTGAAAAATTTCCTTGCCCTGCGCGACGCGCCGCCGGATGAGCTGCTGTTTTCTCCGGCGCTGGTGGACGAGCTGCGAAAGGTTCTGCTTGCTTGGCTGCCCGTCAGCGAGTTTATGCAGATAGAAAATCTTTGATTTTTTGGAAAACAATGCACCGGCTGCAATCGATTTTGTGCGATTTGCAGCCGGTTTCATTTTTTGTCAAGGCAAATGCACAAGGATTTGGGAACTGAAATTTTCTTGTTTTGTGGCATAGTAGTTCTGTGAAAAAAATCGAAAATTGACGATCGCGTGAAAAAAACTTTCTTCTATATAAAGAAATCCGGCGGCGAAGAGAAGGCGGAGCAATCGTCAATGGTCAGAACAGGAGGCAGGCATGAAACAAGTGATGCGCACGGCAGCGGTGCTGGTGTTGGCGGCGGTGCTGATCTGTCAGGTAAGCGCGGTGCAGACGGTGATTCCGGGCGGCAATACCATCGGTCTGCATATGCAGACCGACGGCGTGAGTGTGGTGGAATTTTATGAAAAAGCGGCGGAAAACGCAGGGTTGGAGCGCGGCGACCTGATCTGCGCGGTCAACGGAGAGAGTATTCAAACGGTGCAGGAGCTGACGCAGGCGGTGCAGAAGGTTGAAGGGAAACCGATGCGTCTGACCGTTCGGCGCGGCGAGCGTGAATTCGGTGTGACGCTTGCCGCAACCCGGACACAGGAGGGCTGGCGGCTCGGCATTTTTGTGCGCGACAGCATCAACGGCATCGGCACCGTGACCTATTATGATCCCGCAACAGGGCAGTTCGGTGCGCTGGGGCACGGCGTCAGCGACGGAAATCAACTGCTTCCGCTGCGAAGCGGCGATGTGATGCCGTCTGCGGTCGCCTCCGTCCATCGGGGCAAACGGGGCGAGCCGGGAACCCTTCAGGGAGCGGTGCGTGACGGCGGCACCACCGGCGAAATTCTGGAAAATACGCCGCAGGGCGTTTTCGGCAGAATGGAGCCGTTAAGCGGAGAGGCGGTCGAGGTGGCAAGTGCCTCCGAGGTTCATACCGGCGACGCCGTCATCCGCAGCAACGTCCGCAGAACGCAGGTGGAGGAATTCTCCGTCCGAATCCGTGCGCTCTATCCCGATGAGGAATCCGACCGCAATCTTCTGCTGGAAATCACCGATCCGGAGCTGCTGGAGCTGACCGGCGGCATCGTGCAGGGCATGAGCGGCAGTCCGATTTTGCAAAACGGCAAATTGGTCGGCGCAGTCACCCATGTGCTCATCGACGACCCAACCAGAGGATATGGCATTTTTATCGAAAATATGCTCAAAAGCGCCGAATGTGCGGCATGACCGACAAGCCGGATGAAATTTCAAAATATTTCATCCGGCTTCAGCATGGCGAAAAAACCTTTTCGCCATGCCGGCGGACTGCAAAAAAGACCGGAAGCCGAGCAACTCGCGCCTGTCGGCGTACATAGGTACGGTAGGGCGCGAG
>JAEDKB010000160.1 GCA_016296045.1 Oscillospiraceae bacterium | reverse complement strand
AGTTCTTCCTCATAGGCCGTGGCAAGCACCTTATCGATCTCGGCCTTTGCAGCGGACAGCTTCGCAGCAACATCTGCATCCTCTGCAGCTGCGATCTGCATCATACCCTCCGCCATGGCCAGACGGATCGGGTCGGTCTGCATGGCATCGCAAACGGCAAGCGCCGCATCTGCATAGGCACGAAGTTCTTCCAGTGCAGCTTTCTTCGCAGCGTTCAGGGTAACGCCGGGCGTTACTGTGCCGCCGGGAAGCGTCTGAGCGGGAACAATGATCGTACCATCAAAACGGATGAAATCGATACCGAGGACCGTACCGGCAGAGGCGTCATTCTTCCCTGCACAGCGCAGCGTCAGGACATGTTCTCCGGCGGAAAGATTGATTTTGTTGATTGTTGTCTGTTTCACAGTGACGGCGGCGCTATAGGCGTCGTAGGTATCACCGATCTTTTCACCATCCATCAAAAGCTCAAAGCAGCCAAAGTCTCCGGCGCAGGTATAGGCAACGGTCAGATCATACTCTGCCTCAGCGGGGACTGTCAGCCGGAATTCCGCAGTGTTTCCCACAGCACTGCGCCAGAACAGATGGGAACCATCATCGGAGATCGCGGGATCAAGGCCCTGATCGTGAGGTGTTTCTGCGGAGGTATAGGTTTGCATAACGCGCAGCAGATCAGCACTGCCTCTGTAGTATGCAGCAACAGGCAACGACAGTTCTTTGCTTGTGGACACGCCGTCCGCCCTGAAGTAGTCAATACCCAGGACCGTACCGGCAGAGGCGTCGTTTTTTCCAACACACTTAATCGTGATAGTATGCTCACCCTCCGGTATCGCTACATTCTCAATTACAGCCTTTTTCACGGAAAGCGTTGTGCTGTAGGCATCGTAGGTCTCGCCGACCTTGACGCCGTCAAGATAGACCTCAAAGCATCCGAAATCTTGGAAAGCCGTATAGCCGGTTTCCAGAGTATAGATGCCGTTCTTCGGCACGGTGAGGCGGAAGGACATCACATCATTTATACCCGGACGCCAGAACAGATGGGAACCGTCGTCGGAGATTGCGGGATCGAGGCCCTGATCGTGCGGCGCTTCCGTAGTCGAATAATCGGTCAATACTGCAAGCAGATCTGAGCTGCCCTTCAGATAGACAGAAACCGTTTCCGGATTTTCTGTGTACGGTTCAAACTTCAGATAATTCAATCCCATGCAGTAACCGCGCGAAGCAGAATTCTTGCCGACGCTTTCGATCTTCAGAATATGTGCGCCGGCCGTCAGATTGACTGCGCCGAGCGTTAGATTCTTTTGCGATATCTCGCCATAAAGATCGACTGCGGACCCGATCACTTCGCCGTCGATGCTGAACTCAAAGATTCCGTAGTCTGTTGCCGTCGTAAATGATCCATCCAAGGAATAACTTCCGCTCTCAGGGATCTCCAGCAGGAATTCAACCTGCTTGCCCCGTGCGAGGATGGGCCAAAAGAGCTGCCCGTCACCATACCACTCGTACTCGCCCTCGCACACACCCTGCATTCCCTGCAGACTGAGAGGAACAGAAGTGTTGCTGGCGATCTCACGGCTGATCAGATATACGCCCGGGTAGAACAGTGTGCTGCCGGTAAGCATATCTTCATTGAAGATCCGATCGTTACGAGTGTAATTCTCCTGCGTACGAGTATTTTCCTTTGTCAGATAGAAGAAAGTCGTTGCGGCATACTTGTCCGATTCTTCATTATAATACTTCTCAATGTTCGCCTCAAAGGAGGTAGAGAAGCATACATTGTCCAGAATATGCAGACGATATTCAACTTTATTTCCATGGCCCTGCACTTGATGATTGCCGTTAGAGGGCGTGCCGTCGTTATGCGGCTGGCCGCAATATGGGTAATCAAAGATATCTGAGGCACACCAGGAGTAACAGAAGTAGTCCTCTGAACCCGTACCGAACCAGGTCGGGTATTTTTCACCGTCAACGAAGAATTTTTCGTCGCCCTCGCCCCACCAGATACCGTCAACGATCTGATAGACGTGCAGGCAAGTTCCGACATAGCGTCCTTTTCCCTCCACATAGAGCATCTGTGCATCCGGTGCGCGGTCATCGGTACGGGCATAGCAGCGCTGCCAGTTTGCGTGGAAACGAGTCAGTGCATCTGCCTGTGCGTCGGTCAACGCTTCTTCACGGAAGGTTGCTGAAACACTGCGTTCCGCATTGGAGTTGTTTGTCAGCGTGATCTTCGCGCTGTTGAAGGGCATATACCACTTGCTGTACATGATCGCATCTTTGGACGTTCCGAAGCCTGCGCTGTCGAAGACATTGCTGTAAAGGCCGTAGGCATTGCCATAGAAGTCCGCGACGGACATATTGACCGCCGGGATCTCCGAGCCGTCCCAGTACATAGTGATCTGCCAATCGACCAGCGAAGTCTGATCGTCGAATTCCTCCTCCGGGATATCTACCTTCAGCGTTGTGGCAGTGAGCGCAGCCGCAGAGACGTTCTCGTAAAGCGTGACCGTTTCGCCGGGCTTTACAGTGTTCTCATAGGTCTTTGGGCCGGTGGGGACGCTGTCATCCTTCAGGATCGCATTCGCCTCAGCAAGCGCCATTCGGTTTTCCTCGCTCATCGGCCATGTAAACGACTCAACGGAGGCACCCTCCTCAAGATCGTAGTAGCCGACCGTGTAATAGAAACCGGAACGTTCGTCACAATCGATCTCCACCAGGCAGGATTCATTATAGGTGATCGGTACGAACAGATTGATGCCACCCTGATAGCCGTCGGCAAAGCCGTTCATGTTGACATAGTTGCTCTTGAAAGATAGCTGGTCAAATTCCTTGAAGTAGCTGCCCCAGACAAAATCAACAAAACTTGTATCGACGACCAGCTTCCCGTCGATCCAGATATGGAGATTACCGGGCCAGTTCTGGCCGGTCATGATATGAGTCAGATAACCAGGGCCCTTTAGATCGGCAAGAACGCGATAGCCGTTTTCCGGGTTTATCCGAACATAACCGCTCCAGTCCGCGTTTGCGCCCCAGTTTTCATATGTTCCGGTTTCCTCGTTGTAAAGCGACGTTCGATCTGCCGATGTGACCTGTTTCCCTCCCTCACCGGGCTTCGGTTCAGTAGCAAGATAGCTCATATCCCATGTCCGCTTTACAATGTCCTGATAGGAGTAGCGCGTTTGTACCTCCCCCTCATCCTCAGCGAATGCCAAAAGCGGGAATAGTGATAATAGCATTGCGAAGGTCAGAAAAATACAGATGAATCGTTTCATTGTCATACCTCCTATTATTTTATCCTGTTATTTATCATTTTGCTGTCTCTTTGGCGGTTCTGTATTTAGTTTATCCGCTTGACAATCAGTTGTCCATCAATTATACTATGAATATCCTACGTTATTCTATGATTTTGAGGGACGTTATGCAGATTCACCAAACTTTTTATTCTAAAGCAATATATGAGCCTAATATAACCTGCTCTGCGGATACACATTATTGTTATTATCTTTTCAAAGGTGCGTCTCAGATGCTTGGTCCTTGGAAACCCTTTACCGCACCTGAAGGCTTCCTCGCATTGCTCCGGCCGGGGCAGTGCGTACAGGTGAATCGTTTGGCTCCATATCTTCTGTTTGACCTTCTGGAGTTCACGCCAGAGGGTGAGGAACTTCGGCTGATCAATGAGCTTCCGCTGCCGACCAGTCCCACCATACCGCCTAATATTCCTGAACTGTCCAATCGCCTTCGTGTTATTACAGAAGTCTTTTTTTCTGCGGATAAATACCGTCGGGAAAAAAATAACGCCGATTTTCTTCTGCTGCTTTACGGTACGTCAAGCGGCGACGAAGCTCCGGACGACACCTCCCGTGAAAAGCAGCTTTATCGGGAAATGAGGCGCCTGCGCACGATGATATCTGACGATCCTCTGCAATTTCGTACCGTACAGGAGGCGGCAGAGTATATGCATCTCAGCACCTCCTATTTTTCCAGCTTGTATAAAGACTATTTTGGCATCAGCTTTGGGCAGGACCTGATTCGTTCAAGGGTCAAACGCTGCTGTATGCTGCTTATGACCACTGACAATACTGTAACGCGAATTGCGCAACAACTTGGCTACAGAAATGAAGCTTTCTTTTACCATCAGTTCCGGCAGGTTACCGGTATGACACCCGGTGAATATCGCCAGCAGCACACAATGAGCTTATGATTTTCACAGATTTCAAAGCATACGTGGCATACGTGTGAATCTGGAGATACTGCACTATCGGAAATCAAATAAAGCAAGACCGCTGTAAAACGGTAAGTTTTGCAGCAGCCTTGCTTTTTGATAGCTGTTTTTAAACGGGCGGGACCCCTGAAGCGACAAGGGAGTCCCGCCCTGAAAAAGAGTTGGCAA
>JAEDKB010000007.1 GCA_016296045.1 Oscillospiraceae bacterium | reverse complement strand
CCGTAGGTCGTAAAGCCGGAGTACCATTCGATTGCCTGATTGTGGTTGCCGTTGTAGGCGGCACCGACGTTGCGGATGTGGAAGCCGCCCTCCGCCTCTTCCAGATACCATGTGCCCAGCTCCGTAAGCTCTGCGGCATAGCCGAGGCTGTTTCCGGTGGCACCGGAGGTCAGATAATTTCCAGAAGCGGTTTTCAGCGCAAAGGTGACACCTTCCGCCGCGTTTTCATCGACGATCTCCACGGTGAAAATTGCGGCAGGCGCATTTGTGCCGATATACTGATTTACAGTGGTTGCTGCGACACCGCCGAGACGTGCGGTGTTCTCCGCAGGCTCCAGACTCATGATAACACCCTCCGATGGGGAGTAAATCATGATCTGATCGCCGTTATGGATCTCGGAGACTTCTTTTGCGATGATGTCGCCGGAGAGCGTCTGCGGCGCGTTGACATCGCCGGTGTAATCAAGCTTCCAGCTCCAGTTAAAGGTGGCAGGATCCACGCCGCCCTTTTCAGCGGTCATGTCCGTCAGGTATTCCATGATGAGATCCTGCACGACGCCGCCGCCGAGATCATCGGTCTGCGACCAGAGGGCATCGGCGGTGGAATAGGCACCGAAGCCGCAGCCGGTATTGCCGAGGTGGTAGTTGTTCACGCCGACAAGGTAGGTCTTATCCGGGTCAAAGGCTCTGCCGTTGGAGAAGCCTTCAATGATGACGCGGCTGCCTTCGGGCTGATACATATCATAGGTGAAATTGATGCCGCCAAAGACGGGGTTGGTAAAGTTTTCACCGATGGTTGAATAGCTGACGGTGCCGTTTTTGATGGTTGCGCGAAGTCTGGTGGAGGCGTTCTGCTCCAGAACGGCCTTGATCTGCGCGCCGGTCATCGGAAGAATGTAGAGATTGTTGTCGTACTTATACAGGCGATAGATGTCCTTCATTGTCAGGCTGCCTGCCTTGACATAGTAGCTGCCGTTGGTAACAACGGAGGTGGAGGACATATCCACATCGGTATGGTCGAGGTTGTATTCCTCCAGCAGATAGGCCATACCTTCCTCGTCGCCGTATTTTTGCGCGATATACTTGGAGGCTTCATACATCTGTGCCGCCTGAATGAGGTCCATGGAGTCACTCTGCTTGAGGTAGTAGTTGGTCTCCGTGTCCCAGGTGCCGATTGCCTTGCCGGCCTCCCGATTGACATACTCGGAAGCAAGCTGCGCATACGGCGTGATCTTTGCCTTGAGGTCTGCGTCGGAAGCATAGCCGGAGAGGGAAAGATTCTGCGTGGACTTCACAGAAACTTCGATGTTGCCGTTGACGATTTTTGCGGTAAAAACGCTCTTGGTGAGCTGTGTGCCGCCGCCGTTGACGATGAGAACGTCCTCGCCGTTCTTATTCTTTAAATAGGTATTGGAATAGGAGGCAGAATGGTCGTGACCTGCAATGACCATGTCAACGCCTTCGGTCTGCGCGATCATGCGGCTTGCCTGACCTTCCGTGTTTGTGCCGAAGACCAGATCGCCCGTGGTGGAGCCGGTGCCGCCGTGGTAAGCTACCACGATAAAGTCACAGCCGGCTTCCTTCATCTTGGGAACGTAGTAATTGACCTCCCATGCGATAGAGCATTCGGGATTATCCGGATGGTGGAAGATGATGCCGGGATAGTTGTCGGGAACGTCCCAGCGCGGACAGTCGGTCGATTCCAGACCCAAAATGCCGATTTTCAGGGTCTTGTCACCTACGGTCACATCTCTGGTGATGTAGGGCTGAAAGACGGGCTTTCCGGTGGCCTCATAATAGAGGTTGCCGCAGATTGTGGAAACACCGTTTTCCAAAAGATAGGAACGGGCATCTTCCATGGTTTTCCAAGTGTAGTTGAATTCGTGGTTGCCGAGGCTTGCAGCGTCGTAGCCGATATCTGCAAGGCAGAGCGCCATTGCCAGCGGATCATCGGAAAGACCCTGTGTGTACTGATTGAGCTGCACAGAGGATACGGGCGTGCCCTGATAAAGGTCGCCGTTATCAACAAGGAAAACATTGTCTTCCCCCAGCTCAGTGCGGATCTGATTGACAGCGGTTTTGACTTTCAGCATATTATTGGATTCCGTGCCGTCGGTCAGAACATTTGTGTCCCAGCATTTGCCATGCATATCCGTGGTAGAGAGAATGGCAAACTCAGCAGAATCGGGCTCTGCGGCAAGGCTCATAGGAAGAGCGCTGAGCAGCAAGGCCAGCGTGCAGAGCAGGGCGAGCGTGCGTTTCAGAAGATTGGTCATAAGAATCTGCCTCCTTCACATAATTGCGGGAAATCAGTCCCTCTTCCATTCTACTTGTATTTATGTTTTTTCGCAAGCAAACGGACATATGAATTAGAAAATTAGGCGAATTAAACAATATTCAGTCAAAAGCAGGGACAATGTGCCCATGTTTTCGATGCGGAAACCGTCGGTTTGCACAAAGATTTCTCGGGGGATACCAAATGATTTCAAAGATGTGCTATAATTAAAAAATACCCACAGAAAAGAGGAACGGTTTATGACAACAGAACAACTGACCGCTCTGCTGACGGCAGATCCCGCAGCGGTCATTGAAAATGATCGTCGGCATTATTTTAAACAGATCGTTCAGGCGGCAGAGATTGTTGCAGCCAATGCTTCCAAGCGCCCCGTGATTCTTCTTGCGGGACCTTCCGGTTCGGGTAAGACGACCACGGCGCTTCTGATTGAGCGCGAGCTGGAGCGCCGCGGTATGCCCACGCACACACTGTCGATGGACGATTATTTTCTGCCGCTGACGCAGGAGGAGATCGCGCTTCTGCATGAAAACAAGCTGGATCTGGAAAAGCCGACGCGTGTGGATATCCCATTTTTTCAGAAGCAGATCGGAGACATTCTCTCCGGCAAGGAGGTAGAGCTTCCGCGCTACGATTTTCGTACCAGCAGCCGTGTTTTTGAGGGCAAAACCCTCCGCCGAAAGCCCGGAGAGCTGGTGCTGATGGAGGGCATCCATGCGCTCAATCCGACGGTTACGAGCTATGCCGATCAGACGACGCGCCTGTATGTCAGCGTCCGCACCCGCATTTCTGCAAAGGACGGCACGGTGCTGCATCCCTCCAAGATTCGTCTTGCCAGAAGGCTTCTGCGTGATTTTACCGGAAGAGGCCGCGCACTGACCGAAACCATCGGTATGCGGGAGCGTGTTGACCGCGGAGAGCAGAATTATATTATGCCCTTTAAGCAGTACGCGCATTGCAGCATTGATTCCTTCTATTCCTGCGAAATGAGCGTTTACCGGCATTTTCTCTATGAAGATCTGAACGCGCTGCTGCCGGACTACCCCGACCTGGAGGATATGGTAAAGGTGCTTCATGAGCTTCCGGAAACGGACGAAAAGCTGATTCCGACGGATTCGCTGCTGCGTGAATTCATCGGCGGCAGTGAGCTGAATTACTAAGCTCGGAGGGGGAAATACATGAAAAAATATGTCGTTGCGCTCGATCAGGGAACGACCTCCAGCCGAGCCATCGTTTTTGATCGCGCACAGAATATTATCAGCGTAGCGCAGAAGGAATTTCCGCAGATCTATCCGCGCTCCGGCTGGGTGGAGCATGATCCGATCGAGCTGTATTCCAGTCAGTTCAGCGTGATGATGGAGGCAATTGCCCATGGCGGAATCGACGCTTCCGAAATCGCCGCCATCGGCATTACGAATCAGCGCGAGACAACGATTGTTTGGGAAAAGGATACCGGCCGGCCGATTTATAACGCGATTGTCTGGCAGTGCCGCCGCACGGCAGAGATCTGCGATGAGCTGCGCAGCGCCGGATTGGAGCAGTATATTAGAGACACCACCGGTCTGGTTCTCGACGCTTATTTTTCCGCGACCAAGATCAAATGGATCCTTGACCATGTGGAGGGTGCCAGAGAGCGGGCTGAAAACGGAGAGCTTCTGTTCGGCACGGTGGATAGCTGGCTTCTGTGGAAGCTGACGGGCGGAAAGGTCCATGCGACGGACTATACCAACGCCTCGCGCACCATGCTCTATGATATTCATAAGCTCTGCTGGGATGAAAAAATCGCGGCGGCGCTGGATATTCCGCTGTGTATGCTCCCGAAGGTCTGTGACAGCAGCGGCGTTTTGGGATTTTGCAACGTACAGGGCTGTGAGGTTCCGATCTGCGGCATCGCGGGCGATCAGCAGGCGGCGCTGTTCGGTCAGTGCTGCTTCGAACGCGGCGATGTGAAGAATACATACGGAACCGGCTGCTTCCTTTTGATGAATACCGGCGAGGAAGCCTGCGTCAGCAATCACGGCTTGGTCACGACCATCGCAGCGGGGCTGAACGGCAAGGTCACCTATGCCTTGGAGGGAAGTGTGTTTGTCGGCGGCGCGGTCATTCAGTGGCTGCGTGATGAGATGCGGTTTTTGGATGAGTCACGCGATGCGGAGTATTATTCCAAGAAGGTCAGCTCCACCGGCGGCGTATACTTTGTTCCGGCGTTTACCGGTCTGGGCGCACCCTATTGGGATATGTACGCCAGAGGTGCGATCGTCGGCATTACCAGAGGCACGCGCAGGGAGCATATTATCCGCGCCGCGCAGGAATCCATCGCCTATCAGAGCATGGATCTGATGGAGGCAATGGAAAAGGATACCGGCATCTGCTTTGCCGAGCTGAAGGTCGATGGCGGCGCCAGTCGGGATGCTTTTTTGATGCAGTTTCAGGCGGATGTCCTGAACAAGAATGTGCTCCGTCCGGTCGTCCGGGAGACGACAGCGCTGGGCGCGGCATATCTGGCAGGGCTTGCGGTCGGCTTTTGGAGCGGCATGGAGGAGATCAAACAACTGTGGAAATGCGATGTTACGTTTACTCCAAACATGAGCGAGGAGTGCCGTCAAGAAGGAAAACGCGGCTGGGCAAAGGCGGTCGGACGCAGCCTGAATTGGCAGGAACGCACCTGAACGAATTGAAAATACAGCGTTTTTCCGGATTCAACCGCTGGTTGAGTCCGGAAAAATGCGGGAATAAACTTCTGGATGATTGCAATTTGGTGCGGAACGTGGCATAAATAGAATTGCCCTGAGGGGAAACGGCTTTCCACGCCGTAATATAGAATAGAATTCGATGTATCAGATTCTGAAAGACAAACGATAAGGGAGGAAAGAGATATGAATAACACATCGTTGGGCGATCGGATCAAATACCACCGCAAACGACTCGGAATGACGCAGGAGCAGCTTGCGCAACGTATCGGGGTCAGCACGCAGGCGGTCAGCAAATGGGAGAACAATCTCTCCTGTCCGGACATTTCCGTTTTGCCGGAGCTGGCAGAGATTTTTGACATCTCCGTAGACGAGCTGCTCGGAAAAGACACGGCTTCCGGCACAGCGCCCGTGAAAGAGGCGGAACCGATCGATGAGGAGGAAGAAGAGAACGAAGCGAAATTTGAATGGAGGATCGAGCGAAAAAAAGGCGGAATTCTTTTTGCGCTCTATATTCTGACCGTCGGCGTTCTGCTGCTTTTGCGCGGACTTGTTCCGGCAATGGATATTTCCGTGTGGACGATTTTATGGACGAGCGCGCTGGTTTATATCGGTATTTCCGGTATGCTCGGACATTTTTCGCTGTTCTGTCTGGTCATGACGCTTGCAGGCGGCTATTTCCTGCTTTCGGCGTATCAGGTGTTCGCGTGGGAATTCCAATGGAGCTATGTCATTCCCATAGCGCTGCTGCTTTGGGGTGCCAGCCTGCTGTTTGATGTGCTGGTGGGCAAAAAGTACCGCCGGAAAAAGAGAACGAAATCAACCTCTCATCCGAACCAAAAAATGCACCGTGAATATAGCTGCGATAACGGCTATCTTCATTGTGATTTGAGCTTCGGCGAGTGCCGTGCGGCGGTTGTTACGCCCCTGCTGCGCGGCGGAAGCATCGACACCAGTTTTGGGGACTTTACGGTGGATTTTTCCGCCTGTGAAGCGGTTCAGCCGGGATGCACGATTGAAGTAGATAACAGCTTCGGAAATTTGACGCTTTTGATTCCGGATAAGTTTGAAGTAACGCTGGAACAGGATACCGCCTTCTCCGGCGCACCGGAAATCAAGGGCAGTCCGGCACCGACCACACTGGGAACCATTCGCATCAAAGCCGATCTGAGCTTCAGCGCCATGGAGATCCGCTATATTTAATATGTATTTTGAGCAAAGCAACCGCCGTGAGGAATTTTTTCCTCACGGCGGTTCGTTTATCCGTTTTGTTTATTCCGGCTTGTTTCCGCCGGTTTTGCGGCGGTGATGATAGCGGCGGTAGTTTTTCTTCTGCTTTTTTATCTCAGCCATTTCCTTGACGTTATTTTGCTCTTTTTCGGGCTTGGAAACCCGTTCCGGCTTTTCTGATTTGATGATTTTTTCCGCTTTCAAAGGCTTTTCCGTCTTTATCGGCTTGGATTCCTGCGGTTTTGCAGACGGCGCTTTCGCGGCAGGCTTATGACCCTTACCGCCCCGGCGGCGGCGTTTAGACGGATCGGCAGCGTCTTGAGCGTCAAGGTTTTTGGATGTGACAGGCTCTGCAATGGTTTCCGCGCTGCGCTTGAGCACGACCGGCTCCAGATAGGTGGAGAACGAGGCGGCATCGGCGGCTTTCTTTTTCAGATTGCCGGAGATCGGTGCCAGGTCTTCGGGGATCGGCTCGTCGGTTTTTCTCGCCTTTCCGCTGCGAAGGACGCAGATATCACAGTTTTTGTGGCAGACGATGGTATCCGGCTGCTTTTCCAGACGGACATGGACGCTCTGACGCAGAAGATTGACATCGGTGACCGTGCCGCGTCCGTCGGGCGTATCGACAAACGACTCAGGCTTGGGGCTGGTGCGCAGAAGATCCTCGTAAGCTTCCTGCTCGTAGTTGAGGCAGCACATCAGTCTGCCGCAGGTGCCGGAGATTTTTGTCGGATTCAGGCTGAGGTTCTGCGTTTTTGCCATTTTGATGGAAACGGGTTGGAAATCGTCCAAAAACTCCCGGCAGCAGAACGGTCTGCCGCAGATGCCGAGACCGCCGACCATCTTCGCCTTATCGCGCACGCCGATCTGACGAAGCTCAATTCTCGTCCGCAGAACCGAGGCAAGATTCTTGACCAGCTCGCGGAAATCCACACGTCCGTCTGCGGTAAAGAAGAAGAGAATTTTGCTGCCGTCAAAGGCATATTCCGTGGAGACAAGCTGCATATCCAGCCCAAGCTCCTCGATTTTTTTCAGGCAGATTTCGTGAGCGCGTTTTTCACGCTCACGGTTTTCCTCGTTGGTTTTTTTGTCCTGCGCGGTGGCAAGACGGATCACCGGACGCAGAGGCGTAACGATTTCATTGGGAGAGACCTCATGATTGCCGTGTACGCACAGACCGAATTCCGCCCCGCGAGAGGTATCGATGATGACCTCATCGCCGGCGTTCAGCTTCAGCTCGCCCGGGTCAAAAAAGTATATCTTGGTATTGTTGCGAAATTGGATATCACAGACAATGACCGGAGATTTTTCAGGTGTTTGTTCCATAGTAACTCCTTAGTGTTGATTCAGTGTAACGGTGAGCATTCCGCAGATGTGCTTTCCGCCGACATTCGCTTCCAGAAGCTCCATTGCACGGCGAAGAGAGTCCAGCATGGACAGCAGTGCTGCGGAAGACCGATGATTTGCGATTTTTTTTGCCTCCGGACAGATCGGGGGCATACCGCGCTGACAAGCGGCGGCAGAGGACAAAAGACGGTACCATTCGTCCAAAACAGGGCGAAGCTGGTCACGCTTGAGATTTTCCATGGGAACGAGAACGCGGAGCAGGGCGGTTTCTTCTTTGCCGCACAGCGCTTGCGTAAGCGCCTGCGATTGCGGCAGAAGCGCCGCCGATTCCTCCAAAAGCGTGATGGCCTGACCGAGATATCCGCCGGAGCGCACAATTGCGGAGGAAATCGCTTCGGTATCTGCTTTCGGAAAGCGCTTGGAAAGCGCAATGCGCAGCAGGTGTTCCGGCAGCGGAGAAAGCCGAAGCTCTACACAGCGGCTGCGGATGGTGGGCAGCATTTGCTCTGCGTGCTGCGTCAGAAGGAGAAAACTGCCGTAGGGGGGCGGTTCCTCAATGGATTTGAGCAGTGCGTTCTGACCCTGCGGATTCAGCTCCTGATCAAAAACATAGATTTTGCGATTGCCCTCGTTCGGACGGATGTACAGATCCGCACAGGCTTCGCGGACGATTTTTACCGAAACGGCTTTTCGCTCGCTGTCTGTAACATGAATGATGTCGGGATGCATTCCGTCCATCACCTTGCGGCATTGCGGACATTGCAGACAGGGCTTGTTTTCCTTTGTGCACTGCATGGCGGCGGCTAAAAGACGGGCAAGGGTGTGCTTGCCGGAGCCGACGGGGCCGGTGATCAGAAAACAATGCGAAAGACGTTGATTGGAAAGAGCAGAGGACAGACGTGCTTTCAGTGCGTCGTTGCCGAGTAAGGCGTCAAAACTCATACAGCATCCTCCATTCTGCTCTGAATGATAATTATACTACAAATACAATGATTTTTCTACTGAAATTTCGCAATCCATCAAAAAATACCGTTTTTTCCGATATTTTTAAAGGAAAATCAGATGAAAAGGAACCGCGATCAATCAAAAGCAAGACCGAGATATGCCTGCTCGGGCGCAGGAACAGAATTCAGCGCTTTGATCATGCCGAAGGGCTGCTGCATTTCGTTTGTCCGAACCTCGGCCTCGCGGCAGTGCAGCTCGGCTGCAAGTGCGGCGGCTGCCTCGGGGCAGTCGGGCAGCAGTTCCTTGATAATAAGGGTGTCGCCGTGCTTTTCCGCCGCCGCGCAGCAGATGCACCGGTCGGTTTCCACACGGTACAAGCCTGCGCCGGAGGCTTCGGAAAGATGCTTCTGCCATTGCAGCAGCGGCGCGTCATAGGACAGAAAATCGCCGTAGAGCTGCAGCTCGCGCAGATTTCGGTAGCCGTCGATATCCAGCCGCTTGATTTTTGCGCTGCCGGCGGCGGCAACGCGGTATTTTTTGTGATAAAACGCGGTGCGGTAGCCGAGCTTTTCGTAAAAATCAAACAGGGAGGCTTCCGACGGCACCAGCGCAGCATACGCCGCGTGCTTCTTCATTTCCTTTTCTGCAAAAGACAAAAGACCCCTGCATAGACCGCGCCCGCGATATTCCGGCGCGGTGCAAAGCGCATAGAGATAGGCGGCAGTTTGGCTTTCACCGCCGGAATCGATCAGCGGCGAAAACAGAGCGCAAAGCATGGAAACCACACGCCCATTCTCTTTTGCGAGAAAGACGGTTGGCTTTGCAATGCGCCAAAAGGCTTCAATTTCGGATTTGGCATCTCCGAAGCAGACCTGCCAGAGCGCCGCAAGCGCGGCATCATCCTGCTTCTGCGCAGATTGATACTGTGCCATTTATCGTTCCTCCGCGGTCAGCTTTTCCAGCAGCGTGTCCGGATAATAGCTTTCCTTTGCTTTTCTCAGACCCTCGATACCCATATCATCCTCCCGATTGAGGAAACGGATCTCCGGATAGCGTGCATGGATTCTTTTGGCAAATTCCCGATTGACAATCGGATAGGCACCGTTGATTTCGG
The DNA here is from genome assembly GCA_016296045.1 of Oscillospiraceae bacterium. Lineage (GTDB taxonomy): Bacteria > Bacillota > Clostridia > Oscillospirales > Oscillospiraceae > JAZOXB01. Next base: position 11,943 of record JAEDKB010000007.1, on the reverse strand, counting down.
GCAGGGCTTTTTCAAAATTCACGCCGAACGTATCTTCGCGGATCCGGTTGCCCATGGAAAATGCGACAATGCCGTCGGACGTATCAATGGCGATGCCCTCCATATGCAGACGGTCAAAGCAATCAAAGGCCTTGCCGATGGCAATTTGTTCTTCGGTCATGTCAACGTAGGGATGCATTGCCAGATGCTCCTCATACCAATGCTCTGTAAATCTGCGGCACAGCGGCAGCGTTTCCTGCGTCAGCGGAATCACACGATAATTCGGATAGGTCTGCTCAAAATGGTTGCAGTGATTGCGCTTTGCCTGTAGCTTTTTGCCGTGCAGCTCCGTCAGACGGACAATGTCATAGACATAATCATAGCTGTCACGCAGGGAACGAAAACGAAATACACCCGGAAAGGCAGCCTCCAAAGCGTCTTGATCTGTCGGTTTCAGACCGAAAATCCGGAAAGGAATTTTTCGCTCATGCGCGTCTTCGCGCAGAACCTCCAAAACGGCAAGCCGGTTTGTGCATTGCGGCAGCAGATAGGAATACCATTTGCCGTAGCGAGTGAGAAAGACGGGCGTGCCGTCATACAACGCCATACGCTGGTCGCCCCAGAGAAATAAATTTGCAAAGGAGTATTCACAGCCATAGCCGTTTGCGGTGTACATATTTTGATGGATCAGTTGCCGATGTTCCAAAGAAATTGGGATAAAATTCAGCATAAAGTGCCTCTTTTCTGATTTGCTGATACTATTTTACCACGAATCGTCAAGCCGTCAACCGCACACTTGAATTTTTTCGTGCAATGCGGTATTCTGTAAGAAGGAAGTGATACGATGAAAAAAATCATGGTTGCCATGTCAGGCGGAGTCGACAGCGCAGGCGCCTGCGTTTTACTGAAGCGGCAGGGCTACGAGGTCTGCGGCGCTACGATGCTCCTGCGTGACGGGGGCGAGCGTGAGGCGGAAGACGCACGCCGTGCGGCGCAGCAGATCGGTATTCCGTTTTATCTGTTTGATCTGCGGAAGGAATTTTTTGAAAATGTGATCGTCCCGTTTACGAAAACGTATCAGTCGGGCGGCACACCGAATCCCTGCGTGGTGTGCAACCGAACGATGAAATTCGGCATTTTTCTGGACAGGGCGCTTTCGCTCGGTTATGACGGAATTGCAACGGGGCACTACGCCCGAATTTTCGAGAAAAACGGAAGATTTCTGCTTTCGGCTGCCGATGATCGCGCAAAGGATCAGACCTATATGCTCTGTATGCTCAGCCAGTATCAGTTGGCGCATACGGTGTTTCCGCTGGCGGAGGTTCGGGACAAAAACGAGATACGGCAGATGCTTGCGCAGGAAGGTTTGGAGCTTGCCAAAAAACACGATTCGCAGGATATCTGCTTTGTGCCGGACGGAGATTATATGGGCTATCTGACAGCGCACGGCTTGCAGCCGCAAAAGGGAAACTATATTACAAGTGATGGGAAAGTCATTGCTCCGCACAAGGGCATGGAGGCCTATACCACGGGTCAGCGGCGCGGACTGGGAATCGCCTTCGGAGAGCGTGCCTATGTTCTCGGAAAGCGCGGCACGGATGTCATCCTCGGCGCGGAGGAGCAGTTATATTCCAATCGTGTTTTTGTTACGGAGGTCAACTATATCCCGTTTGACAGACCGGACGGGCCGATCCGCGTGCAGGCAAAGCTGCGCTATACCACAAAATTTTCCGACGCGCTGCTGATTCCGCACGAGCATGGCTGTGAGCTGCTGTTTGACGAGCCGCAGAGAGCCGTGACAAGCGGACAGACGGCGGCGTTTTATGACGGCGAGCTTGTCATCGGCGGCGGCAGAATTTGTACGGAAGAATCTTTTTTTAAGGAGAATGAAAATGAAAAAGTGTAAAAAATGCGGACGCCCGATGGGCAACAACGATTTTTGCAGCGTGTGCGATAAGGACAAAATCCGCGCTGCGCAGGAAAAAAAGGATAATCGCAAAAAGCTGCCGTGGCTGATCGGCGGCATCATAGCGGTATGCCTGGTGATTTTGGCAGTTGTTCTGCTTCTGACGCAGTGCGGCGGCAGTGAACCGGAGCTTCTCCCCGAAGCGACGGAAAGCACCTTGGCAAAAACACAAACCGATGTCTCCGGCAAGCATCATGTGGAAATCGAGATTGAAAACTACGGTACAATCCGCGTCGAGCTGGACGCGGACGCTGCACCCATTACGGTTGCAAACTTTTTGAAGCTTGCAAACGAGGGCTTCTATGACGGCCTGACCTTCCACCGCATTATGGAGGGCTTTATGATGCAGGGCGGCGATCCGGAGGGCAACGGAACGGGCGGCTCAAGCGAAACCATCAAGGGCGAGTTTTCCGAAAACGGCGTTGAAAATCCGTTGAGCCATACACGCGGCGCGATTTCCATGGCGCGTAACGGCTATGATATGGACAGCGCAAGCTCCCAGTTTTTTATTGTTCATGCCGATTCGCAGTTCCTTGACGGGCAGTATGCCTGCTTCGGCTATGTGACGGAGGGCATGGATGTGGTAGATGCGATTTGCAGCGATGCAAAGCCGGTGGACGATAACGGCACGATTATGCCAGATGAGCAGCCGATCATTACCGCCGTTCGGGTGATTGACTGATGGCAAAGTCACTGGTATTGGCAGAGAAGCCCTCTGTCGGGCGGGAAATTGCACGGGTGCTCGGCTGCCGCAAGGGCGCAGAAGGCTATCTGGAGGGAGATCGCTATGTCGTTACCTGGGCGCTCGGCCATCTGGTAACGCTTGCCGATCCCGATGTTTATGAAAAAAAGTGGGAAAAATGGGAGATGGAGGATCTGCCCATGCTGCCCCAAAATATGAAGCTGGTCGTCATCCCGCAGACCGGAAAACAGTTCCGTGTGGTGCAGAGCCTCATGAAGCGCGGGGATATTTCCGAGCTGATCATCGCCACGGATGCCGGACGTGAGGGAGAATTGGTCGCTCGCTGGATTATGATGAAGGCCGGCTGGAAAAAGCCGACGCGCCGTCTGTGGATTTCCTCGCAGACCGACCGCGCAATCAAGGAGGGCTTTGCCTCTCTGCGGCCGGCAGCGGAGTATGATAATTTGTTTCGCTCCGCGCAGGCCAGAAGCGAGGCGGACTGGCTGGTCGGACTGAACGTGACCCGTGCGCTGACCTGCCGCCATAACGCACAGCTCTCTGCCGGACGTGTCCAGACACCGACTTTGGCGCTGATCGTGGAAAGAGAGCGCGAGATTCGGAATTTCGTTCCGAAGGATTTTTGGGGCGTTCGTGCAAAGGTCGGCGGCTTTTTCGCGCTCTGGCGAGACAAGAACAACAATTCGCGCACCTTTGACAAGGCGCTTGCGGAAAAAATTGCCGCTTCCTGTCAGGGAAAGGATGCGGTTGTCACGCAGGTGCGGGCAATGCGCCGCATGACACCCCCTCCGGCAGCCTACGATCTGACGGAGCTGCAGCGCGATGCCAACAAAAAATTTGCCTACAGCGCAAAGGAAACGCTGAATATCATGCAGTCGCTGTATGAACAGCACAAGCTCCTGACCTATCCGCGCACGGATTCGCGCTATATTTCGCAGGACGTTGTCGCAACGCTTCCGGAACGGCTGCGCGCCGTGATGACGGACGAGTATAAGCCGATTGCACAGGAGATTCTGCGGAAGCGTCCTTTACAGACCAAATATCTTGTAAACGATGCAAAGGTCACCGATCACCACGCAATCATCCCAACGGAGGAAGCGCCGGAGCTATGGCGGCTATCCGGACCGGAGCGCAATATTTACGATTTGGTCGTGCGGCGTTTCTTGGCGGTGCTGCTGCCGCCGTGCGAATACGAAGAAGTGGATTTAACCCTGAATGTCGGCGGCAATACTTTTGCGACAAAGGGAAGAGTTGTGAAAAATGCAGGCTGGAGGGCGGCATATGACCGCAGCTTCCGTTTGGACGAGGACGAAGAAGAAACCCAGTCACTTCCGCCGGTGCAGCAGGGGCAGCGTATGAAGGTTGCTTCCGTAACCGTCACAAACGGAAAGACACCGCCGCCTCCGCGCTATACGGAGGCAACGCTCCTGACGGCAATGGAGCATCCGCAGTCACAGGTCGAGGATAAAAACATGAAAAAAATCCTGGAGGAAACCAGCGGCCTCGGCACACCTGCGACCCGTGCGGATATTATCGAAAAGCTGTTTTCCGCGTTCTACATTGAGCGGCGCGGCAAGGAGCTTGTTCCGACCTCCAAGGGAATGCAGCTTGTTGAGCTGGCACCGAAGGATCTGCGCAGTGCACTTTTGACCGCACAGTGGGAAGACCGTCTGGCGCGGATTGCAAAGGGTCAGGAGCGTGACACGAAATTTGTCGAGGAAATGCGCTCATATGCCGCGAAGCTGGTTGCGGATGTCAAGGCGAGCGACGCCAAGTATACCCATGACAACCAGACGCGCAAGGCATGCCCCGAATGTGGGAAATTCCTGCTTCTGGTCAAGGGAAAGCGCGGAGAAATGCTCGTCTGTCCGGACCGTGAATGCGGCTATCGCAAGAGCGTGACGCAGGTAACCAATGCGCGCTGCCCCAACTGCTTTAAGAAAATGGAGCTGCGCGGCGAGGGCGAAAATCAGATGTTTGCCTGCGTCTGCGGCTATCGGGAAAAGCTTTCCGCGTTCAAAGAGCGCAAGGAAAAAGCCGGTGCCGGCAAGCGCGATGTCGCAAAATATATGGAACAGCAGAAAAAATCCGAAACGAAAAACAATGCAATGGCAGACGCTCTTGCCAAATGGCTGGAGAACCAAAAGAAATAAAGAAAGAAGGTACATATTATGGTGTTATTTTCTATCGGCGTGGGATTGACGATTGTCTTATTCATCGTGCTGGGCTTTGTCCGCGGTGAGGGCTGGAAGCTCAATTCCAAACAGATCATTTCCCTGATCGGTGTCCTTTTGATCGCAGCCTCCTGCTACACTTCGATACCTACCGGTCATACCGGCGTGGTTACAACCTTCGGCAATGTGGAGAACTACACCTTGGAGGCGGGCATTCACTTTAAGCTTCCGTGGCAGGATACGATCAAGATGGACAACCGCGTGCAGAAGCACACACAGGATCTTTCCTGCTTCTCGTCGGATATTCAGGAAGTCAATATGACCTATACGGTGAATTATCAGATCAGTAAACAGGATGCCATGACGATCTATAAAACGATCGGAACGAATTATTTTGAAACCGTAATTTCACCCTGCATTTCCGAAGCAGTCAAGATTGTGACCGCAAAATACAGCGCCGAAGCGCTGGTTTCCAGCAGAAGTCAGATGGCTGAGGAAATTGAGAACGAGCTGAAGACGAAGCTGGCGCAGTATCATATCGAGCTGGTTGGCACCTCCATTGAGAATATGGACTTCACGGATGCCTTTACGGAGGCGGTTGAGGCAAAGCAGGTCGCCCAGCAGAATAAGCTGCGTGCGGAAACGGAAGCGGAGCAGAAGGTAATCGAAGCAAAAGCCGAAGCAGAGATCAAAAAGGTCGAAGCGGACGCAGACGCCTATGAACTTCTGAAAAAGGCACAGGCAGAAGCGGAGGCAAATCAGAAGATTGCAGACTCTTTGACCGAGGCGTTGATTCGTTATACTTATATTGAAAACTGGGACGGAAAGCTGCCCACGATCATGGGCGGAAGCAACGGCATGAATACCATGCTGGATATTTCCGGACTGATTGAGGAAGCACCCGAAACTCCGTAAAAAAATAAAACAGGAGAAGCCGAAATGACAAACAGACCAAATCAGAGCGTCGGCGTAAAAGAAAGAAATCTCGGAATTGAATTATTGCGGATCGTTTCGATGTTCCTGATTATCGTTCTGCATTGTCTCGGTCTGGGCGGCGCGGGGAAATGTGCGCCGGAGCATACCGTCCAAAACAGTATTCTCTGGTTTCTGACTGCCGCCTGCTACGGCTCGGCGAATCTCTACGCGCTGACAAGCGGCTATGTCTGCATCCGGGCAACGCATCGATGGGAACGGATGATCGAGCTGTGGCTTCAGGTGTTCCTCTATTCCGTCGGCATTTTTGCCGTCGATCGGATATTTGGCGGCAGCGGAGACTTATCCTGGCGGCAGATCATTTCTCTGCTGCTTCCCGTGACGAGCAATCGTTACTGGTATTTTTCCGCGTATTTCTTCCTGTTTGCCTTTTTGCCGTTTATCAATCCGCTTCTGGAGCGGCTTTCCAAACGGCAGTATCAAATTCTGCTGTTGCTGCTGTTCGTGTTTTTCTGTATCGGCGGCTGGCTCAGCGACACGCTTGCGGCCTACGCGTTTTCCACCGCCGGAGGCTATTCTCCGATGTGGCTGATGGCGCTGTATTGTACGGGTGCCTACCTGCGCCGCTTTGAGATCCCTCTCGGCCGGAGCGGAAAACGGAAGGCGCTCGCCTGCTTCGCTGTCTGTACGCTTTTGACATGGGGCAGTATGCATCTGATCAATCTTGCTACGAATCTGTTGCTCGGACGGGAAGTGCAGAAACGTCTGATGTTTTACTCCTATCTGTCCCCGACAGTTGTGCTCGGAGCGGTCGCGCTGTTCCTGTTTTTCTCTCAGGTGGAGGTTCGGCACGGGAAAAAGCTGCTGACAACGGTTTCTGCAACGACGTTCGGAATCTATCTGATTCATGTGCATCCGTCCTTTTCTGCCAGATTTCTGGATCATTTCTTCCTGCGCTTCAGCGACATTTCCTTTATCGGGCTGCTGACGTGTATTCTGGTGTATTCCGTGCTGCTGTTTCTTTTCTGCGGCGCAGTCGATTTTGTTCGGTTGCAGGTATTCCGCCTGCTGAATGTCCGAAAATTCAGCGCATGGGTGGTCAGAACGGTGAAAAAACCGATGGATAAGCTGCTGGGGAAAGGCTGATGTAAATAAAAAACTGCGGGAAATACCGTTTTGCTCCGATGATCGGAGCGGAGAAACGGCGTTTTCCGCAGTTTTGTTGTTGACTATTGTAGAAAATACGGATATAATGTATTTGACTTTAGTAGAATCATGCGCAGAGGGGGCACCTTTATGAAAAAACGCATATGCAGCTTGCTCTTGGCAATTGCCATTCTGCTGCCCATCTTGCCGACTGTCGGTGCGGAGGACAGCTACCGCTTTCTCTATTCAAAGCAATCGAACGATTTGCAGGTGGTGCAGATAGAGATTACGGGCTATGAGGGAACGCTTCCGGAAAAGCTTGTGATTCCCGAACAGATCGAAGGAATTCCTGTACGTTCCATTTCAAACCGAGCATTTAAAAATGCTCCGATCAAGGAGGTCATTCTGCCCGGTACAATCGAGACGCTCAATACGACTGCGTTTGCGGAAAATGAAACGCTGGAATCCGTTACGGTCGGAGAGGGAACCAAAGTGATCTCTCGGGCGTTTTCAAATTGCATCAACCTGAAAAGCGTGACGCTTCCCTCAACAATTCAGGAGCTGGGCTACGAGGCGTTTTGCTGCACCGCTTTAGAAAACGTTCAATTTCCGAAGGGGCTCAAGACCATCGGAAAAAGCTGCTTTGAGTTTTGTAGGCTGAAATCCATTGATCTTCCGGAGGGAATCGAACGCATTGAGGACTGCGCTTTTTGGGGCAATGAGGCGCAGGGGAGACTGATGATTCCCGCGAGTGTGAAGTCTCTTGGCTCGATATGCTTTTCCGACAACTGTTTTTCCGATGTTGTTATTTTGTCTGAAGATGTGAAAATCAGCGGTTTTCCTTTTGATTGGGGTACCGTTGTTTATGCACATGAGAGCGTGTGGAAAAGCTCCGACTATGCCGGTTTTCCGCACCATCAAACAGTTTCGTTTGAAGAACTGCCCTATGATGTGCTGACGCAGCCCGTCTATACCGAAGGCGCAATTCAATACACGACGGTGGACGGTCAGGCGTATGTGATTTCCTGCTATGCCTCCGGAGAGCTGACCCTGCCCGATACGCTGGGCGGCTGTCCGGTCAAGGCGCTTCAGCCGAGCGCGTTTGTCAATGCATATGGTCTGACACACCTCGTGCTGCCGGACTCGATTGAAGAAATCGGAAAGCGTTGTTTTTTCGGGTGCTCTGCAACCATTGAAAAGCTGCCGAAAAACCTGAAAAAAATCGGTTTCGCAGCATTTTACTCTGAGGGCGAAAACGCAATGACGCTTTTGGACGGAACCATTCCGGAAGGCGTTACGGTTCTTTTGGCAGATACGTTCCACGGAACCAAAATGGATGAAATTGTGCTTCCTGCCGGCTTGGAGAAAATCGGGGGAAGTGCTTTCGCCGGAACGGATGCGCAGTCGGTCACCTTCCTCGGCGGCGTAAAATATGTTGGCTCTCATGCATTTTACGGAATCAAGGCAAAGAAAATCGTATTTCCGGAGGGCTTGGAATCTCTCGGCAGTTGGGCATTTGGAAGAGCGGATCAGTTGGAAAGTATCACCTTTCCGAGCACCCTCCGGGAAATGGAAAACTATCTCTTCGGCTATGACGCACCGGAAAACCTGACGGTTTACGGCTATACCGATACGCCGATTCTGGATTATTGCCTGAATGCCGGAATACAGTTTGTCGATGTTCAGACCGGCGAGCCGGTGGCAAAAATCTATGAGACAGAGCTTGACGGCGTTCGGTATCGTGTCAATCCCGCAAAAAAATATGCGTCAATTGTCGGCTGCGTCCCGGAAAAACTGGATTCGATTCTTGTTTTGCCGGAAACGGTAGACGGCTGTCCGGTCACGGCGATTGAGTGCTGGGGCTTGGACCGAATAAGCTGCAAGGGGATCATTTTGCCGGATACAATCACCTTTATTGACGATCTAGCAATTACGTCTGCTGATCCCAATTTTTTGCCGGTCTTTATCTCTATGCCGGACAACGAAGTGTATATTGACAAAACCTTCATAAACGGCAATCCGAGCTACTTTTATTTGCCGGAGAACTTCTCCCTTGCGGAAGGGTGCAGGGCGAATGCCTCGCAGATCCTAAAGGCAAGATGCATCGGCTTTGAAAAGCACAAGGAGTTTTTGGACGAAGGCCGTTTGATCACAATTGATGATCATGCAGACAGTCGTCATGTTTTAACGACGGGCGGCGTTTTCCGCGTGGACGGCGAAGAACTGACGGCGATTCTTCTGACAAGTGTTTACCCAATGGTTTCCTCCGTTTCCGGAATGCCGGTCACCAGAATTGCGGAATCCTGCCGTATTTGCAGTACCAGAATCATCCTCGGAGACTATGTTCGGGTTGTGGAGGACGGTGCGATTTTTGAGGAAGGCCCGTATGAAAGCATTTACATCAATGATCTCTATCTTCCTCCTTGCATTGAATATCTTCCGCCGGATATGCTGCATTGTCCGGATATCACAACGATCTACGGCACGACCGGAACCTATGCCGAAACTTACGCAAAGGAGCATGGCTGTAAATTCCTGGATATGGAAAAAACGCCCTTCCGCGATGTGTCGGAGAGCGCATGGTATTTCCCATATGTGCACGAGGTTTTTTGGTATCATCTCATGAACGGTACCGGCGAGACGACCTTTGAGCCGGAAGCCACCACAACACGCGCCATGGTCGTGCAGGTGCTCTTCAATCTGAGCGGGCGTGAAAGTTACGGCGAACGGATGGTCTTTACGGATGTAGGGTATGATGACTGGTTTTTTGATGCGGTATACTGGGCGCAGCTTTGCGGCGTGTGCAACGGCACGAGCAAAACGACGTTCTCGCCAAACGATCCCGTGACGCGGGAACAGCTTGCCGCCTTCCTCTATCGGTATGCCATGCTCTGCGGCTATGACTGCAAGCCGAACGGCAATCTTTCCGCCTACAAAGACAGAAATCAGATCTCTTCCTATGCGCGTGATGCAATTTCGTGGGCGGTCGGTGCCGGAATCATCAACGGAACAAGCGCAACGACCATCGAACCGCAGAGCAATGCAACGCGTGCGGAGATCGCGGCAATGCTCTGCCGCCTGCTGAATTTTGTGGAGCAGAGTGATCCGATGAGTTGATGCAAAGCTGAAAAGAATCAACAATCAACAACCATAGAAAAACCGCCCTGTGGAGCACTCCACAGGGCGATTTGTCATTCTGAGGAACGAAGTGACGAAGAATCTTTTTCGTTCGTTTCCCTCGTTGTCATTGTGTCTGTGCTATTGATAAATGCTTCTTCCGCAGCCCGCTGTGCTTCAATCAAAGCAGAAATGGCCCGTTCCGTTGCGCGAAAAAGAGAAAGATACAGTTCTTTATAATCCGGCATTGTTATCACCACCTCTGTTTCATAATAGGACAAATAGTCCTAAATGTCAATAGTACATATTGTACTATTGTATGATGTACAGGGTGATACAATGAAGCTGAGAATTCGTGATTTAAGGGAAGATCGGGACTGGACGCAGAAAAAAGTTGCGGAATATCTTTTGTGCGATCAGTCGCTGTATTCAAAATATGAACGCGGTGAACGGGCTTTGCCGCTGGAGCTTGCTGTCCGGCTTGCAGAGCTGTATCATGTCAGTCTGGATTATTTGGTCGGACGGACGGATCGGAAATCATAGAAAAACCGCCCTGTGGAGTGCTCCACAGGGCGGTTTGTTCACATAATTAGTCTGCTACGTAGGGCAGCAGGGCGATCATGCGTGCGCGCTTGATCGCAACGGTAAGCTGACGCTGATGAGCAGCGCAGGTGCCGGTAGTACGGCGGGGCAGGATCTTGCCGCGCTCGGAAGTATAGCGGCGGAGCTTGGCGGAATCCTTGAAATCAATGCTCGTAACCTTATCGACGCAGAAGTTACATACCTTCTTGCGCTTGCGCGGACGAGCCTTCTCGTTCATAGCCATGAATGAAATCCTCCTTCTTCAAATACTCAAGTGGAAAAGCGTTTTTTCAGAAGGGCAACTGACTGTCGTCATCCTCGATCATGGAGAAATCGGAGACAGGAGCGGGTGCTGCGGGAGCAGAGTAGCCTGCTGCGGGAGCCGGCGCTGCGCCATAGCCGGAATAGCCATCCGTGTTTTCACGCTTGGAGTCACCGAAATAGACGTTATCGGCGATAACCTCTGCGCTGCGGCGCTTGTTGCCCTCTTTGTCGGTCCAGGAACGAATCTGGAGACGACCGGAAACCACCGCCATGCGGCCCTTGGCAAAATACTTGCTGACGAATTCAGCGGTATTGCGCCAGGCAACGATGTCGATGAAATCCGTTTCTCTCTCGCCGGTAGAGCTGTTTGCGAAATCGCGGTCTACAGCGATCGAGAAGGTGGCCACTGCCACGCCGGAACCGGTCCGACGAAGCTCGGGGTCACGGGTAAGACGACCCATAAGAACGATGTGGTTCAGCATGATCGGTCTCCTTACTCTTCGACTGCGACGATAATGGAACGCATAATGCCTTCCGTGATCTTGAACACGCGGTCCAGCTCAGCGGGGAGCTCGGGCTTGCATTCGCAGGTCATGAGGACATAGTAGCCTTCGGGCAGATCGTTGATGGGATAGGCCAGACGGCGCTTGCCCCATTCCTCGATACCGGTAAGAGTACCTTCTGCCTCAACCATCGCCTTGAACTTTTCCACGAGAGCGGCGATACCCTCTTCACCCTTAGCGGGGTCGATGATATAGACGATCTCATACTTGCCGGAAATCTTAGCCATTGTTGTGTGCACCTCCTTTTGGACTTTTGGCCGCCGATCGCGCCGGCGGCAAGGACTGCCTGCGTTTCACAGGCTTATCTATTTTACTTGGAAAACCAAGCTTTGTCAACTGTTTTTTCATAAAAATTCCTTTTTTGCAGGGGAATTGTGCGAAAATCTCAAAACTGCAAAAAAGTCTTTCGGTTTGGAAAATAATTTTTCTTGAGAGGTCAAATCCGATAAATATAGCTTTTCCGACAGCTTGAAAATCATTGAATAAAATCGAAAAAGATCGCCGTCATTTCCCTGACCA
>JAEDKB010000159.1 GCA_016296045.1 Oscillospiraceae bacterium | reverse complement strand
CGCCGACGAGTGTGAGTTGCTTGTCTTTGGAGCCTTTCTCAACAGTCCATCAGCATGGCGAAAAAACCTTTTCGGCACGCCGGCGGACCGCCAAAAAGTCCGGAAGCCGAACAATCCGCGCCTGTCGGTGTACATTGGTACGGTACGGTGCAGGTTTTGCACGATAGGACTTGACTTTTTTTACGATGAGAGTATAATTAGTTATACAAGTTATACAAACGAAAGGATAAAGCATCATGGCAAAGCAATCGTTTCCGGAAGGAAAGTTTATGGCGCCGGTAAAGGTCGGGCCGAAGGGACAGATCGTAATTCCCGCGGAGGTGCGCGAAATGCTTCATATTTCGCCCGGCGATACGCTTTTGCTGCTGGCAGACCGTGAAGAGGGCATTGCCATTCCGGAGCAGAGCAAGGCGCAGAAGATTTTTTCGCAGATACAAGGATTTCTGAATATGGGGGGTGAGCGCGGATGAAGGCAATCCAAACGAATGAACTGACAAAGCGGTTTCAAGAAAAGACGGCGGTTGACGGCTTGAATCTAACTGTCGAGCAGGGGGAGCTGTACGCGCTGCTGGGAGTCAACGGCGCGGGAAAAACAACGACGATCAAGATGCTCTCCGGCTTGCTTGCTCCGACTTCTGGCGATGCGGAGATTTTGGGCTATTCACTTCGCAAATCCCTTCCCGAGATCAAAGCGCGCATTGCGGTATCTCCGCAGGAAACTGCGGTAGCGCCGAATTTGACCGTGCGCGAAAATCTGGAAATGATTGCGGGCATTTACGGCGCCGATCATGCACAGGCGAAGGAAAGAACGGCGGAGCTGATTGAAAAATTCCATATGCAGGAAATCATCAAAACAAAAGCAAAGGCGCTTTCCGGAGGCTGGCAGCGGCGGCTTTCCATCGCAATGGCGCTGGTATCCGAGCCGAAGCTGTTGTTTCTGGATGAGCCGACGCTTGGTCTGGATGTGCTTGCACGGCGAGAGCTTTGGAATGTGATCCGCACGCTCAAGGGGCAGGTGACGGTCATCCTCACAACGCACTATCTGGAGGAGGCGGAAGCGCTGGCAGATCATATCGGAATCATCAATTCCGGAAAGCTCCGGATTTCCGGTACAGCGCAGGACATTTTAAAAGCGGCCGATGAAACAGATTTTGAGGCTGCATTTATAAAGCTGGCAGGAGGTGCGGAGGCATGAAACGGACGCTCTGTTTTGCAAAGCGTAATTTGAAGGAGCTGGTGCGCGATCCGATCAGTCTTTTCTTTGGAATTCTCTTTCCGATCATTTTGTTGCTGCTCCTGACGCTCATCAATCAGGGAATTCCGGCGCAGGCGCAGATGACGCTGTTTGAAATTGAGACGCTTGCGCCCGGAATCGGCGTGTTCAGCATGAGCTTTGTGGCGTTGTTTGCGGCAATCCTGATCTCAAAGGATCGCAGCGGATCGTTCATGCTGCGGCTTTATACATCGCCGATGACCGGAACGAATTTTATTCTCGGCTACCTGCTGCCGCTTTTGCCGATGGGGCTGGCGCAGCTTGCTGTCTGCTATGCTGCGGCGTTGGCGCTCGGCCTGAAATTTTCGGTCAATCTTCTTTTGAGCATCGCGGTGAGCGTTCCGATCCTTGCGGTCAACATTGCAATCGGAGCGATCTGCGGCACCTGCCTGAATGAAAAAGCGGTCGGAGGCATTTGCGGCGCTTTGCTGACGAATCTTTCGGCTTGGCTGTCGGGCGTCTGGTTTCCGCTGGAGCTTGTGAGCGGCCTGAATCACATTGCGGCTGTCCTGCCGTTTGCTAACGCGGTGGATGCCGCCCGTGCGGCGGTGAAGGGAGATTACGGCGCGATTCCGGGAAAGCTGTGGATCGTCTGCGTATGGGCGGTCGTTTTGCTGATTGCGGCCGTTGTGATCTTCGCCAAAAAGATGAAGACAAAATAATACGAATACCTGATAGAAAGAATTCACGATTTCTATCAGGTATTCGTATAAACAATCAGGCTCCTGCTGCAATGCAACAGGAGCCTGATTCGTATGATTCTACGCTGCGAAGTTTCTCGTTGCGCTCAGAGCGGCAACACAGAAATCACTTGGCATATTCGGTCGCTTTGGTTTCGCGGATGACATTGACCTTGATCTGACCGGGGTATTCCAGTTCGGATTCGATCTTGTGAGCCAATTCGCGGGCGAGCAGCACCATGTTATCTTCGGAAACCTCCTCCGGCTTGACCATGATGCGGACTTCGCGGCCTGCCTGAATGGCGAAGGATTTTTCGACTCCGGGGTAAGAGCCGGTGATCTCTTCCAGCTTTTCCAGACGGCGGATATAGTTTTCCACATTTTCGCGGCGGGCACCCGGACGGGCGGCGGAGATCGCGTCGGCGGCCTGAACAAGGCAGGCGATTACGGTTCTCGGCTCCACGTCGTTGTGGTGGGCTTCGATGGCGTGGATGACATCGGGAGATTCGTTGTATTTCTTTGCAAGCTCTACGCCGAGCTGGACGTGGCTGCCTTCCATTTCGTGGTCAACGGATTTGCCGAGATCGTGCAGCAGACCGGCGCGTTTTGCAAGTGTGACATCAACGCCCAGTTCGCTGGCAAGCAGGCCGGAAATGTGCGCGACCTCAATGGAATGATTCAGAACGTTCTGACCGTAGGAAGTGCGGTATTTCTGACGGCCAAGGAGCTTAATCAGCTCCGGATGCAGGTTGTTGATGCCGGTTTCAAAGGTGGCGCGTTCGCCCTCCTGCTTAATCACGCGGTCAACTTCCTTGCGAGACTTTTCAACCAGATCCTCAATGCGGGTCGGATGGATACGACCGTCTGCAATCAGCTTTTCCAAAGCAAGACGGGCGATTTCTCTGCGGACGGGATCAAAGGAGGAAACCGTAATGGCTTCCGGCGTGTCGTCGATAATCAGGTCAACACCGGTGATGGATTCGAGGGTGCGGATATTGCGTCCCTCACGGCCGATGATGCGACCCTTCATTTCGTCGTTGGGCAGCGGCACCACGGAAACGGTTGCTTCTGCGGCATGATCGGCAGCGCAGCGCTGGATTGCGATGGAAATAATCTCGCGTGCGAGCTGATCGGCGTTGTCCTTGGTTTCCGTCTCGATTGCTTTGATTTTCATGGCGGCTTCGTGACGGCATTCGTTTTCGAGGGTTTTCAGCAGATGGTGTTTGGCATCCTCCTGTGTCAGACCGGAAATTTTCTCCAGCATTTCAAGCTGACTTTTTTTAATGAGATTGACTTCCTCCTGCGTGGCGGCAACAGCGGCCTGACGCTTGTGGAGGTCGTCCTCCTTGCGCTCGAAAGCATCCATTTTTTTGTCGAGGGACTCTTCCTTCTGCTGCAAACGGCGTTCCTGCTTTTGCAGATCGGAACGGCGTTCTTTGACTTCTTTTTCGTATTCGGTGCGGTTTTTATGGATTTCTTCCTTGGCTTCTACCAGCATTTCGCGTTTCTTGTTTTCGCCGCCCTTAATGGCTTCGTTAATGATACGCGTTGCTTCTGCTTCCGCGCTTTGAATTTCGCGCTCGGCGACCTTTTTGCGGTAGGTAACGCCAATGAAGAAGAATAACAGTGCAGTAACGGCTACAATGATAGCCCAAATGTACCATGCCATATTCCGTGAATACACCTCCTGTATAATAGATTTGGGTAAAAAGCGCACAGCGCTAAAGATAAAGCAACGTCTGCCGCACCACCCCATAGTGCGCCAAGACCGTACGGATACTCATTTCCGATTCCATCTGATCATCGGAAATATGCATATTTTTTGCACCGTCGGTGCAAAAGTTCGTCTTATGCAGAACCTGACAGGCTTTTCGCCCTATAAAAAATCCCCAATTTTTTACCAAGTCCCAGTATAATCCAACGTTTATTTTACTGTCTATACTGTCAGATGTCAAGGAATTTTTCAAACATTATGTCAAGCGCGAACGGAGAAAACTTGACATGAAAGACGGAAGATGTTAGAATAAACGGACAAATGTGAGCATACCGGAACCGGCAGACAAGCAGAATTTCGGCGCTGCCGACGCAGTAAGGGCTTTTGTTATGGCTTCAAGCAAGGATTATTTGAATTATTTATTGGGACAGCTGTCCGGTCTGAATGAAATCACCTACAGAGCCATGATGGGCGAATATATTCTCTATTACAGAGGAAAGATTGCCGCATACATCTGCGATAACCGCTTGCTGGTAAAGCCGGTCAAGGCGGCGCTTTCTATGATGCCGGCTCCTGTCTATGAGCGGCCGTATGAGGGAGCAAAAGAAATGCTGTTGGTCGATCATGTGGATGACAGCGTGTTTTTGAAAAAACTGTTTGAAGCAATGTATGAGGAGCTTCCCGCTCCAAGAAAAAGAAAGTAACTGCCGATTTTTGCGGCAGTTTCAGATACGCGGGCATGATGGAACTGGCAGACATGCAGGATTTAGGTTCCTGTGCAGCGATGC
>JAEDKB010000158.1 GCA_016296045.1 Oscillospiraceae bacterium | reverse complement strand
CAAGCAACTCACACTCGTCGGCGTACACAAGTACGGTAGAGTGTGAGTTGCGCAGCAAGTCTTCGCTTCCGTATTTGATATACTTTGCTGTTTGAACGGCTGCAATTCATGCGGTGCACCAAATTTTGTTTTCTTCATTTTGACGGTTTGAACCTTTATCGACAGTCTGATTGTTGCTTCTATTGAGCATCATGTGTAACATTTTTATGAACGCTTCCGGAAGGCTTGCAATTTTCTTCCTCCCGTGATAATATGTAGCATGCTACATATTTTTTTGAGGTGAAGCATGGAGTTTATAGATAATGCTGTCAGCAGCCGCATCAAACGCATCAGCAATGCGCTGCACCGGCTGTGCACAAATGATATTGCCGAACAGGAGCTGACCTCCTCGCAAGCCTATGTTCTTGCGTGGCTTGCCCATCAGCAGCAGCCTGTCTATCCCAGCGATATCAGTAAACGCTTCGGCCTGAAGCATCCGACGGTTTCCGGTATTTTGCAGCGGTTGGATGCAAAAGGGTTTATTTCCTTTGTTCCCGATCCGGATCATCGACGCAAACGCATCCTTCTGACGGAAAAATCCCGTTTTTGCGACGAATGGCTCAAAACTAGAATCAGTCAGAACGAACGGATGCTTCTGGACGGAATGAGCCAAGAGGAGATTCAGACGCTTTGCAATCTGCTTGACCGCGTGATCGGCAACATCAATTCTGCCGGCGCGCTTTCGGAATCTTGCGAAAAGGAGGTTTATAATGATTAAAAAACTCTCCCGAAGTATTCGGGAATACAAAAAACAAACCATTCTGACACCGCTGTTTATGATTGGCGAGGTCGGAATGGAATGTACCATTCCGCTGATTACCAAGGATCTGATCAACGCACTGGAAAGTCAATGCGAAATGTCAACGATTCTTCGGCTTGGCGCGCTGCTGATTCTAATGGCGGTCTGCTCCATGCTCTGCGGAATTCTTTCCGGTATGTTTGCCGCAACCGCATCGAGCGGCTTTGCCAAAAATCTTCGACACGATCTGTTCTTAAAGATTCAGAGCTTTTCCTTTACAAATATCGACAAATTCTCCACATCCTCGCTTGTCACACGTCTGACCACCGATGTCAACCGCGTGCAGATGGCCTTCCAGATGCTCATCCGCATTGCCGTCCGTGCGCCGCTGATGTTCATTGTTGCTATTATCATGTCGATCAATGTCGGCCGCTCCCTTGCATTTATCTTTGTGCTGGTCATTCCGATTCTGGTCATCGGCTTTGCCCTTATTATAAAAACTGCCTTGCCGCTGTTCAAATCACTGTTCAAAAAATACGACGC
Organism: Oscillospiraceae bacterium; assembly: GCA_016296045.1. GTDB lineage: Bacteria > Bacillota > Clostridia > Oscillospirales > Oscillospiraceae > JAZOXB01. The sequence continues at coordinate 3,140 of JAEDKB010000158.1, read as the reverse complement.
GCTGAACAATTCCGTGCAGGAAAACGTCAAGGGTATGCGTGTGGTCAAATCCTTTGTCCGTGAGGACTACGAAGACCGGAAATTCGGCAAGGCCTCCGATGCGCTTTGCAGCGATGTGACAAAGGCAGAAAAGATTCTTGCCCTCAACAATCCCATCATGATGTTCTGCATGTATCTGTGCATGCTCCTCATTCCCTATTTCACCGCGAAGGCCATTTGCTGCAATTGGTTCCCCGGAATGCAGGTCGGCACGCTTTCCAGCCTGATTACCTACAGTATGCAGATTTTGTCCTCTCTCATGATGCTGACCATGGTCTTTGTCATGCTGACCATGGCGATTGAAGCCGGACGGAGAATCACAGAGGTATTGGATACCGAGAGCACACTCCGCAATCCCGAGCATCCCGTCACCGAAGTCAAGGACGGCAGCATTGAATTCTCCGACGTCCATTTCAAATACAACGAGAATGCCGAACGTGAAGCGCTGTTTGATATTGATCTTTCCATTCCTGCCGGCGCAACCGTCGGTATCATCGGCGGCACCGGCTCCAGCAAATCCACCCTCATTCAGCTAATACCGCGGCTTTATGACGTAACCGGCGGCAGCGTGAAGGTCGGCGGCGTAGATGTCCGTGACTATGATATGGAAATACTACGGGATCAGGTTGCCGTTGTTTTGCAGAAGAACGTGCTTTTCTCCGGCACGATCAAAGAAAATCTTCGTTGGGGCGACCCGAACGCTTCCGACGAGGAGCTTGAACGCATTTGCCGTCTGGCGCAGGCGGATGAATTCATCAGCCAGATGCCGGATCGGTACGACACCATGATCGAACAGGGCGGCGCAAACGTCTCCGGCGGTCAGAAGCAGCGTCTGTGCATTGCGCGCGCCTTGCTGAAAAAGCCAAAGGTTCTGATTCTGGACGACTCGACCTCCGCAGTCGATACCCACACCGACGCGCTGATCCGCAAGGCTTTCCGTGAAGAGCTGCCCGGAACGACAAAGCTCATCATCGCGCAGCGAATCGCCTCCGTGCAGGATGCGGATATGATTATTGTATTGGACGGCGGCAAGGTCAGTGCGGTCGGCACGCATGAACAACTTCTTGCCTCCAGCGATATCTACCGCGAGGTCTTTGAGTCTCAGACGAAGGGAGGCGATGAGGATGTCTAAAGGTCACAAAAAACCGGCTTTCGACCGCAAGCCCATGCCGAAAGCAAAGAAGGGTACGCTTCCGCGGATCATTAAGCTGCTGCTTTCGGATTATAAGTGGATGCTCCTGTTTGCCATGTTCTGTATGGCAGCTTTCTGCGTCGGAAACGTCACACCCTCTATCTTTATTAAAAATATCACCGACATCATCATCAACGGTCAATCGCTCGGCTGGGATGCCGTTGCCGGAGAAGTCGTTCAGATGCTTCTCATCATGGCGGCCATTTTGCTCTTTGCCACGCTTTGCTCCTTCCTCTATTCGCGTTTTATGGCCGTTATTACGCAGGGCTTTATGAACAATATGCGCAAGCGGATGTTTGAGCGTATGCAGACGCTGCCCATCAAGTATTTCGACTCTCACGGTCACGGCGATATCATGTCGTACTACACAAACGACATTGACACCCTGGAGCAGTTGATCTCTCAAAGCCTTCCCCATCTCGTGCAGTCCGGCCTGATTCTCGTCTGTCTTGTCTCGATCATGCTCTACTACAGCATGGATTTAATGCTGGTTATGGTGTTCGGCGTTATCGCAATGATCTTCGCGGTAAAGAAAATCGGTGGCAGGAGCGCCTCTTATTTCGTCCGTCAGCAAAAATCCATCGGTGAAATGGAGGGCTATGTAGAAGAGCTGATGAACGGTCAGAAGGTCGTCAAGGTCTTCTGCCACGAAAAAACCGCGGCAAAGGAGTTTGATGAGAAAAACGAACAGCTCTTCCATGATGCCGCAAATGCCTCGCGCTTTTCCAATATCATGGGGCCAATTATGGGCAACATCGGCAACATGATCTATGTGCTGGTCGCAATTTTCGGCGGTCTGCTCATCACGCTGAAAATCCCCAATATCTCGATCAGCGGACTTGTCAACGGTACTTTCGGCAGCGTGCTGGAAATCTCCGTTGTGATTTCCTTCCTCAATATCGGCCGTCAGTTTACAAACAACGTCAATCAGGTCGCGCAGCAGTTTAATTCGATTGTTATGGCTCTGGCAGGTGCCGACCGCATCTTCTCCCTGATGGATGAACCGGAGGAAGCAGATGAAGGCTATGTCACGCTGGTCAACGCCAAGCAGCTGGATGACGGCTCTCTGACAGAATGCAGCGAACGCACCGGTCTGTGGGCATGGAAGCATCCGCATAAGGCGGACGGCACCGTAAGCTACACCAAGCTTTCCGGCGATGTGCGCTTATTCAATGTGGACTTTGAATATGAGGAGGGAAAGCCCGTTCTTCATGATATTTCCCTCTGGGCGGAACCGGGACAGAAAATCGCCTTTGTCGGCGCGACCGGCGCAGGCAAAACGACCATTACCAACCTCATCAACCGTTTCTATGACATTGAGGACGGTAAAATCCGTTACGACGGAATCAACATCAACAAAATCAGAAAGCCCGATCTGCGGCGCTCTTTGGGCATCGTTCTTCAGGATGTCAATCTGTTCACCGGTACGGTTATGGAAAACATTCGCTACGGCAAGCTCGACGCGACGGACGAAGAATGTATCAAAGCCGCAAAGCTCGCCAATGCCCATGATTTTATCACGCGCCTGCCGAACGGATACAACACGATGCTTTCTGCAAACGGAGCGAATCTCAGTCAGGGTCAGCGGCAGCTTCTTTCGATTGCCCGCGCCGCCGTTGCCGATCCTCCTGTGATGATCCTTGATGAGGCAACCTCCTCGATTGATACCCGTACCGAAGCACTGGTGCAAAAGGGTATGGACGCACTGATGGAGGGCAGAACGGTCTTTGTCATCGCGCACCGTCTTTCTACCGTCCGCAATTCTGACGCAATCATGGTTCTCGACCACGGACGAATCATTGAACGCGGCAGCCATGATGATCTGATCGCGCAAAAGGGCACCTATTACCGCCTGTATACCGGCGCGTTTGAACTGGAATAAAAGGCAGAAATATAACGACTGCCGGTT
>JAEDKB010000157.1 GCA_016296045.1 Oscillospiraceae bacterium | reverse complement strand
GCGCAGTTTTCCGACCGATCGCAGGGCAGACCGAAACCGGAGGATGAGACACCCAACGATGTTCGCACCTGCTATCAGCGCGATTCCGACCGCATTTTACATAGTAAATCTTTCCGCCGCCTGATGCATAAAACGCAGGTGTTTTTGCAGCCGGAGGGCGACCACTACCGCACGCGGATGACGCATACGCTGGAGGTGGCGCGAATTGCGCGTACGATCACACGAGCACTGCGATTGAACGAGGATTTGGCGGAGGCCATTGCGTTTGGCCACGATCTCGGCCATACGCCCTTTGGTCATGCGGGAGAGGTTGCGCTGACGGAGGTGACGGGAAAACCGTTTCGTCATAACGAGCAGTCTCTGCGTGTTGTGGATTTTCTGGAGAAAGACGGGCAGGGGCTGAACCTGACCTATGAGGTACGAATGGGAATTCTGGGGCACAGCCGCAACAGCCGTCTTCCGGAAACGCTTGAGGGGCAGATCGTCCGAAAATCCGACCAGATCGCCTATATCAACCACGATATTGACGATGCGATGCGCGCCGGAATTCTGACAGACAATGACATTCCCGCTGAAATATCCGATATTCTCGGGCATAGTCATCGGGAACGGATTAACTCGTTGGTGACCGACATGATTTTCCATACGCTTAAAACGGGCGAGCTGAGCATGACGGCTACGGTGGAAAATGCAATGGAGGCGCTGCGGAATTTTATGTTTGAGCGCGTGTATAAGAATCCGATTGCCAAGGGAGAGGAAGCAAAGGCACGCGATATCCTCAAGCAGCTTTATGAATACTATATCAGCCATCCGGATAAGATTCCGGCAGATTTCCGTCCGCAGCTTGATTTTGACGGCATGGAACGCACGGTTTGCGATTATATCGCCGGAATGACGGATAAATACGCAATGTATAAATACGACGAACTGTTTATTCCGCTTGCTTGGCAGGTGCGCGGATAAATACAGATTCTATGAAACGGAAAGGAGATGCGGCATGGCTTTTTCCCCTTCATTTTTGGATGAATTGAATCAGCGCAATCCCATTGAGGATGTTGTCGGACAGTATGTCGCGTTGACGCGGAAGGGCAGCAATCTGTTTGGACTTTGCCCCTTCCATGGCGAAAAAACAGCATCCTTTTCCGTTGCGCCCGAAAAAGGAATCTATTACTGCTTCGGCTGCCATAAGGGCGGCGGAGTTGTGAATTTTATTATGGAGATTGAAAACCTCAGCTATCCGGACGCGGTGCGTTTTCTTGCAAAGCGTGTCGGCATGGAGGTGCCTGAGGACGATCGGGAGAATTCCCAATATAAGAAAAAAGAGCGGCTGTGGGCGCTGTGCAAGGAAGCTGCGCGTTTCTTCAACAGTCAACTGAAAACCTCTGCGGCGGCGCCTGCCCGTGCCTATATTGCAAAACGAGGGTTAAGCTCGTCCACGGTGACGCGCTTCGGGTTGGGCTTTGCACCGGATACCTGGAGCGACCTGATGGATGCAATGATCGCCAAGGGCTTTACAAAGGAAGAACTCTTAGATGCCGGATTGGTCTCTAAAAATGAGAAAAAAGGAACGCTGTATGACCGCTTCCGCAATCGCCTGATGTTCCCGATCATTGATATTCGGGGCAATGTGATCGGCTTCGGCGGACGGGTGATGGACGATTCCACGCCCAAATACCTGAATTCTCCGGAAACAACGATTTTCAATAAGCGGCGGAACCTGTTTGCCATGAATATCGTCAAAAAGAGCAAACAGGGCTTTATTATCCTTACCGAAGGCTATATGGATGCAATCACCCTGCACCAGTACGGATTTGACTGCGCAGTTGCATCGCTTGGCACCTCGCTGACACAGGAGCACGCGGACATGCTGTCCAAATATACAAACGAAGTCGTGCTGACCTACGACGGTGATGCGGCCGGTCAGAATGCAACCGCTCGCGCCATCCCTATGCTGGAAAAAGTCGGCCTTCGCGTCAAGGTGCTGCGAATGCAGGGCGCGAAAGACCCGGATGAGTTTCTGCACAAATACGGCGCGGACCGTTTTAAGCTTTTGCTGGAAAGCTCGGAAAATCAGGCGGAATATCGGCTGCGCTCCCTGCAAATGAAATTTGATCTTTCTGTGGATGAGCAAAAGGTCGAATTTGCAAAGCAGGCGGCAAATCTGATTTCCGGTTATGCAACGGCGGTAGAACGTGAAATCTACGGTGCCCGTGCGGCGGAAATGGCAGGACTGCCTGCCGATGTGATGAAGCTTGAGATCAACAAAGCCTACAAGCGGCGTGTGTCAAGCCAGCGCAAAACGCAGGAAAAGAAAGACCTTGAAGCCGCTGATGCACGACAGCCAAAGGCAAGAGAACTGCGCTATGACAATATGCGCTCTGCAATCGCAGAAGAAGGACTGATCCGAATGCTCTTCCGTGAGCCTGCGCTGTTTGACAAAGCGAAAGAGCTGACGATGGAGCAGTTTTCCGTGCCGATGTTCGGCAGAGTATTTGATGCTCTGCGTCAGCGTTGGCAGAGGGATTTATCCGTGACACCTTCTGTATTGACGGAGCTTCTGACACCTGCGGAAATGTCACATCTGACATCCGTCCTTCAAAAACAGGACGCACCGCTCAGCGACCATGCGTTTGAAGACTGCCTCCGCATTATTTGGGAGGAATATCGGAAAGCGAATGTTTCCGACAGCGACGATCTTCGCGCCATGCAGGAACGCCTTCGCAAACGAAAAGGATATGGAGGTACATAATATGGACGAAATGCAAAAAAGTGTACAGTTGCATGAAAAATTACAGCAGCTTTTGGAACGTGCCAAACAGGAAAAACGTCTTGCCTCAAAGGATCTGATCGATGCTTTGGATGCAATCGATGCCGACGAACAGCAGACCGACCTGATCTACGATGCGTTGGAAAATGCCGGAGTGGTAATTGATGTTTCCGATGTGGTCGAGATGCTTTCCAAGCCGGACGATATGCTTCCCAGCGAAGAAGACCTGGAGCTGGTGGAAGAAGAAAAGCTGATTGATACCGAAGAAATGTCCGAGATCATGAGTGTGAATGATCCGGTTCGTATGTACCTCAAGGAAATCGGGAAAATTCCGCTGCTGTCTTCCGAAGAAGAATTGGAAGTTGCAAAAAAACTGGCTGACGGCGACGAAAAAGCACATAATACCATGGTAGAAGCAAACCTCCGTCTGGTCGTCTCGATTGCCAAACGCTATGTCGGGCGCGGCTTGCAGTTTCTTGACCTGATCCAGGAGGGAAATCTCGGCCTTATCAAGGCGGTAGACAAGTTTGACTATACCAAGGGCTATAAGTTTTCAACCTATGCGACATGGTGGATTCGTCAATCCATTTCCCGTGCGATTGCGGATCATGCCAGAACCATCCGCATTCCCGTGCATATGGTCGAAACGATCAACCGCGTTTCGCGTGTTTCGCATGATCTGACACAGGATCTGGGCCGCGACCCGACTGCGGGAGAAATTGCGGATAAACTGTCTATGAGCACGGAAAAGGTCGAGGAGATCATGCGAATGTCACAGGATCCGATTTCACTGGAAACGCCGGTCGGAGAAGAGGATGACAGCCATTTGGGCGATTTTATTCAGGATGAGGATGCCTCCGAGCCTGCTGATGCCGCAGCCTACGCAATGCTGTGCGAGCAGTTGTCGGGTGTTCTGAAAACGCTCACACCGCGTGAAGAAAAGGTGCTGCGGCTGCGTTACGGTCTGGAGGACGGCAGAATGCATACGCTGGAGGAAGTCGGCGATGAGTTTGAGGTGACCCGTGAAAGAATCCGTCAAATCGAGGCCAAGGCGCTGCGCAAACTGCGCCATCCTTCCCGTTCGAAGATACTAAAGGATTTCTTAAACTGAAAATTTTTCTTGACATTATCAAAAAAATTCGTATCATAATCAGTAGGATTACAGCGCACAATGGAGGAAAAAGAAAATGTATGACAGAATCAGAACGTATCTTTCCGAGCAGCTGGATATTCCCGTTGAGGATATGGACCGCGATACCACCTTTGAAAGCCTGCATTTAGATTCTCTGGACATGGTCGAAATGGTCATGGACATGGAAGAGGAGCTGGGTGTTGACTTTGAGATGGAGGGCGATATGAAGCTCGAAACCATCGGTGAACTTGCGGACTTCATTGACGATAAACTTGCCGAAATTGAATAATGCAATCATGTAGCTTCGATCTATGACAAGGTCGCACTAGTCGGGGAGATAGCGGTGCCCTGTAACCTGCAATCCGCTACAGCAGGGATGAACTCCCACACCCGGGTTTGAGCTGTGTTGTCTGTCCGTGTAAGCGGTGTTGAGGGATCGGTCTCGCGCAACAAGCTCCCGTGAACCATGTCAGGCGGGGAACCGAGCAGCATTAAGCGGATCTGCTTGTGTGCCGCGAGCCAGCCGTTTCTGAGCTGGCTGCACGGGAAACGAGCATGGTTTCAGATTCAAATGTGGGTGTGCGATCTTGTCATGGGTCGAAGCAGAAAACGCAGAGG
>JAEDKB010000156.1 GCA_016296045.1 Oscillospiraceae bacterium | reverse complement strand
ACCGGACGGATGATGATATCGTATGCAGTCTTCATGCGAACACCTCCTCAATCTTTGCCAGCGCAGCCTTGTCGAGAACGAGCTTCTTCGCATTCAGAATGTCGTAAACATTGACAAGGTTTGCAAAAGTGGTCTGAACACCGGGGATGTTGCGGGCAGACAGGACAACGTTTTCGTTGACGTCTGCGGTAACAACCAGAGCCTTGCAGTCAGCGTTGACCGCGCTCAGGAAACCGGCGAACTTCTTGGTCTTGATTTCGTCCATCTTGATCTCGTCGATTACGACGATGCTTTCGGACTGTGCCTTTGCACTCAGAACGGACTTCAGAGCCAGACGGCGAACTTTCTTGTTCAGCGTGTAGCTGTAGTCACGGGGCTTCGGTGCGAACACGATGCCGCCGTGCGTCCACTGCGGAGCGCGGGTGCTGCCCTGACGGGCATGGCCGGTACCCTTCTGGCGCCACGGCTTCTTGCCGCCGCCGGAGACCTCTGCGCGGGTCAGAGCGGACTGTGTGCCCTGACGGCAGTTGGCCAGATGGTTCTTAACAACGTCATGGACGACGGATTCGTTGGGCTCGATACCGAAAACAGCTTCGGAAAGTTCAACTTCGCCGACCTGTTTGCCGTTCATATCATAAACGTTAGTCTTCATAAGTTAACTCTCCTTTCTTTTACACGTTTCTCGCGGAAGCCTTCTGCGGGTTACGGCCGGAAGCCTTCTGCGGGTTCTTGCTGACCGCGGTAGCGCCGGTATGAACCTTAATGGTCTTGACGGTGCTCTTGATATAGACGATGCCGCCCTTGGGGCCGGGGATTGCGCCGCGAACAACGATCATGTTCAGATCGGGATCGACCTTCACGACATCGAGGTTCTGCACAGTAACCTGCTCAACGCCCATGTGACCTGCGCCGATCTTGCCCTTGAAGATACGGGAAGGATCAGAGGAGGAGCCCATGGAACCTGCATGACGGTGGACAGGGCCGCCGCCGTGGGAAGTCGGGGTTCTCTGTGCGTTCCATCTCTTGATAACGCCCTGGTAGCCGTGGCCCTTGCTGATGCCGGTCACGTCGACATGATCGCCGGAAGCGAACGTGTCAGCCTTGATCTCAGCACCGACTTCGAGTTCAGCAGCATTGTTGAGCTTGAATTCTTTGAGATGCTTCTTGGCAGAGATGCCTGCCTTCTTGAGATGACCGAGTTCCGGCTTGGACAGCTTCTTTTCAGCGACATCGCCGTAAGCAAGCTGCACGGAAACATAGCCATCGTTTTCAATGGTCTTCTTCTGAGCGACGACGCAGGGTCCTGCTTCAATAACGGTAACAGGAATTACGTGGCCGTTCTCATCGAAGATCTGGGTCATGCCGACCTTTTTGCCGATGATTGCTTTCTGCATTTTTTCTTACTCCTTATTTTAGGTTATTGGTTGGCAAACTTGGTCATTGGGCAGCCATTGGTTTACCAACTTGACCCGGGATCGCCTCGGCAGGCGATCGGGGTGTGCTGTATTTATATAATGTATAAATTACAGCTTTATCTCAATCTCAACGCCGGCGGGAAGGTCAAGGCCCTGCAGAGCCTCAATGCACTTCGCATTGGGGTTGAGAATATCGATCAGTCTCTTGTGGGTTCTGCGTTCAAACTGCTCACGGGAATCCTTATACTTGTGAACAGCGCGAAGGATGGTGACGACTTCCTTCTTCGTGGGAAGAGGGATGGGACCGGATACGGTAGCGCCGTTGCGCTTTGCAGACTCAACGATTTTCTCCGCGGTGGAGTCGATGAGCTGATGATCATAAGCCTTCAGGCGAATTCTGATCATGTTTGCCATTTTGTTGTTTCCTCCTTGAAATAACGTACTCAGTTTTTCGTAGTCTCGCTGGGTACGGTCGAGGCAATATTTCGTGTACGCTTAACCGTGCGTATCACTCCGTTTTCATGAAAAATGGCCGACTTTGTGCCGGCCGTGCATTCCATTCGCGGCGATATACGCCACATACACAGATTACCTCAGCCGCCCGATGACCGGACATACTCCGCAGAAGTTACCGCCTTTCGGCGCAATCTCCTGCATCATCGCATTGCAAGCGCATAGTATTCCCTTTGCGCGTGCCTAAATATCATAGTACACGCAACCGTGAATGTCAAGCACTTTTTTTGTGTTTTTTCATAATTTTTTTAAAATAATTTTGTGAGAAACGGAGAAAAACTCGTTAATCCACCTCGTTTTATTCTTCTATGTGAATCCTTCCCAACTGCCATACCGTTTTGTGCATATTCAGGCCTCTTGACTTTTCGCATTTTTATGCGGTGAAAGCTTGCATTTCGGAAAATAAATTGCTACAATAAACGGAAATGGAGGAATAATTATGAGAATCGTAATAAAAATCGGAACCTCTACCCTTGCCCATCAAACCGGCAACCTGAACATCCGCCGCGTGGAACAATTATGCAAGGTGCTCAGCGATTTGAAAAACTACGGTCATGAGCTGGTGCTGGTCTCCTCCGGCGCGATCGGAATGGGTGTCGGCAAGCTGGGTTTGCGCGAACGTCCGAGCGATATGCCGTCAAAGCAGGCTGCTGCTGCAATCGGTCAGTGCGAGCTGATGTATACATATGACAAGCTGTTTTCCGAATACCATCACAACGTTGCTCAGATTCTTCTGACCGGAAGCGATATTCAGGATGCGCAAAGACGAGACAACTTCCATAACACGCTTTTCCGTCTTTTGGATTTCGGTGCAATCCCTATTATCAATGAAAACGATACGATTGCAACGGAGGAAATTGTAATCGGCGACAACGACACGCTGGCAGCCATCGTCGCAGAAAGCGTCAATGCCGATCTGCTGATCCTTCTGTCTGATATTGACGGACTGTATACCGCCGATCCGAAGGAGGATTGCAGCGCCGCTCTGATCCATACCGTCACGGAGATTACGCCGGAAATTCTCGCTCTTGCCGGCGGCAGCATTTCCGGGCTCGGCACCGGCGGCATGACAACCAAGCTGCACGCTGCGCAGACCGTCAACGCAGCCGGAATCGATATGGTAATCGCAAACGGCTCAGATCCGGATATTCTCTATTCCATTGTTGCCGGTGAAAACATCGGAACACGTTTTGTCGGGAGGCACTGAAATGACAACGCTGGAACAAATGCAGGCGGCAAAGGCCGTTGCTCCCCTGCTTGCCTGCGCTGATACGCAATTAAAAAATAGAGCACTGCTTGCCATGGCGCAGGCGCTTCTTGACCGCACTGCGGACATTCTGAGTGCCAATGCCGTCGATATGGCAAAAGCACAGGGGCAGATCTCTACGGTCATGCTCGACCGCTTGGCGCTGAACGAAAGCCGCATTGCCGCCATGGCGGAGGGCATTCGTCAGGTCGCCGCTCTGCCCGATCCGGTTGGAGAGGTATTGGCGACGGAACGCCGCCCCAACGGACTTGTCATCGAAAAAACCGCCGTTGCTTTAGGCGTGATTGCAATTATTTATGAAAGCCGTCCCAATGTAACCTCGGATGCTGCCGCTCTTTGCGTCAAAAGCGGAAACGCCTGCATCCTGCGTGGCGGCAAGGAAGCATACCATTCCGCTTCGGCAATCACAAGCGCCATGCAGGAAGGACTTGCGTCTGTCGGACTTCCCGCGCAATTGGTACAACTGATTCAAGATACCTCAAGGAACAGCGCCAATGAGCTGATGCAGGGCGTAGGTTATATTGACCTGCTGATTCCCCGGGGCGGTGCCGGCTTGATCCGCGCATGCACGGAAAACGCGAAAGTCCCCTGCATCCAGACCGGCACGGGTATTTGTCATATCTATGTTGACCGTGCCGCCGATTTAAAAATGGCTCTGCGTATCATTGAAAACGCAAAAACCAGCCGTCCGTCCGTCTGCAACGCCGCGGAAGTCTGTCTGGTGCATCGGCAGATTGCTTCCGAGTTTCTGCCGATGCTGAAACAAGCACTGGTCACACAGCGAGCGGCAGAGGGGAAAACTCCCGTAGAATTCCGCGCAGACGAAGAAGCGGTGCAATACCTCGGCATCCCTGCCGGAGCGGATGATTTCGATACAGAATTCTTAGACTATATCATGGCGGTAAAAGTCGTAGCCTCCGTCGAGGAAGCCATTTCCCACATCGCCGCACATTCCACCGGACACAGCGAGGCAATCGTGACACGCGATGACGCTGCCGCCAAAAAATTCGTGCGGCTTGTGGACAGCGCGGCCGTTTATATCAACGCCTCTACACGTTTTACGGACGGTGGGGAATTCGGTCTCGGCTGCGAGATGGGCATTTCCACGCAAAAGCTTCACGCCAGAGGGCCTATGGGGCTTCGGGAGCTGACAACCTACAAATATATCGTCCGTGGCAGCGGACAGATTCGCTGAGGTGACAGAAAATGAGCAAAATCGGTTTTATCGGTGTCGGCAATATGGGCGGTACTTTGGCAAAAATCGCGGTCAAAGCGCTTGGCGCAGCATCGGTTTCGGTCAGCAGCAGAACGTTGGAAAAAGCGCAGCGTTTTGCCGACGAAACCGGCTGTACTGCGGCTTCCAACAGCGAATTGGCAGC
>JAEDKB010000155.1 GCA_016296045.1 Oscillospiraceae bacterium | reverse complement strand
TGTTGGGTGTGGACCACTCTTTATGAGTGTCCACCCCAACATTTATTATAGAACCGGTTTTTTCTTGACTCCGGGTGGGGCTTTTTTCGTTTCGCGGCTATATTTTTGAAAGCGGTATGACGGCCGTCTGCGGGAATTGTCCGCTTGCGGCCTGGCGGAGGATCCATTCTCCTGCGGCGGCGAAGAAGAATCCGCCTTTTCTGTCTGCATACACATAACGGGTGACGTCAAAATCGTCATCGCCGGGAGAGTATTGAATTTCGCCCCAGTCGTTATTGTGGTCGGCGCAGTATTCGTAGACGACCTCCGTTCTCGTCTTTTTCTTTCGCCGCAGTTCAACGATATGGATATAGTCATCTGCGGCCAGCTCAGTCAGGATCCTGTCGTAGGCCCTGTGAACGATACGGTAAGCGGTATCCGCTGATGAAAGCGTGTTCATGAGAGAAATGTCGGTATACGTTTTTCCTTTCCGGAGTAAAAGAACAGGCTCCCCGTTTTCATTCGCCGCTTTCTCCAGCACACCGTGACATTCCATGCAGAAACCAAGCCGGTCGGCGATCATCGAGCGCTCCCGGACATCCAGCTTCTCATAGCGGTCAAATACGGCATCTGCCTGCCATTCATCAAAAAACACTTTTCCCGGATCGTAAGAATCATCGCTCGTTACATCCTCTGCGGATTCTTCGGCGTCTTCATCATCGGCATACCGTCGGTAAAACTCTGAATAGCTCATGTTTCGCAGTCCTGCGGCGATGATCTCCTTCGTATCCCGGACGCTTTTCCCTATCTCTGCGGCAATGCGGGCAAGGGTCTCATCGTCGGACCTGCCGTATTTGTTGTATAGCGCCATGGCCCGGCGGAGAAGTCTGTACTCGTCATTGCTCTGGACGGTATAGCCGGTCCGCATTGTGCGGATGTATTCGTCTATCTCGTTTTTGATGTAATATTCCTTATAAACGAGGAACGGTACGCCGAGAGAAATATCATAATGGGCGAGTGCTTTCAGGATGCCGTAGACGGCGGCCTGTTTCATATCCGTAAAATGTCCCTGCATGGAGTATTCCTGCACAGCGGTCATGATCTGCGTATTCAGTGAAGGCTCGTAGTAATGCAGGAACCACGACAGATACTTTTCGTTTTTTTCGGCAAAGTACAGAGCTATATATTCCTGAAAACCGTCCTTCTTCGGCGGCGCCGGCGTAAGACGGTATCTGTATAATTCCTGCTTCCAGTCATCGTTTTTCATCGGCGCTCACCTCCCTCACGCTTTATCTTAACCCTGCGTCCCAGTAGAGCTTTTCACGGGACATGTCCTTTTTGTAGCCCCTGCGGGCGTAATCATCATCCATCAATGCCAGGTGCTTATGCTCTAAAGCCAGTGCCTTCGCCGCCTCGCCAATTTCGGCGGGAATCGTCCCGCGCCTCACTTCGGTGCGGATAGCGGAGCAGCGATTGGTATAGACAGCGGACACCGGATCATTCGCCGCCTTCTCCTTCCGCTTTTCATAGGCGGCATATTTGCGGCAGGACACGTTCTGCCCGCGTATCTGCTTTGGAGCGATGCCGCTGCAATATTGCTGACGGCGGGCTGACTGCGTTAGGAAATACTTGCCGCACACTCCGCAGCGGCGGGGATAATGCCCGTAATGCAGCCCTTCAAAAAAATCCGTCAGTACAAAGGCAATATATCTGTCAAAGGTCAGATGACGGGCAACGGTCTCTCCGCTGCTCGCCTTATTCTTTTTGAGCGAGATATATTCCGTCGTTACCGGGAACGGGATCGGCCTGAACACCTCAAGAGCTATCGGCAGCAGATGCTTTTCGTCAAACCGCTCGGCTTCATCCAGACGTTTTACAAAGGCAGTCAGTTTTTTGTGCGCCGTGGTAAGGTCGTCACTGATGTTATTAAAAAATGTCAGAACGGCAGTAGCATTTTCTATCAAGAACTCTGCGCTTTTGTCCGTTCTTCTTGCATATCGGTATGCCGTCCCGACGGCAACTTCCTCCTGCCCGAGCAGGCTGACTCTGGCTTTTTCGGAAAAATATCTGCATATGCGTTCTCCGTTCTCTTTAGAAAAAAGATTTGTTACGCAGACCGTTATGGCAGAGTAGTCCAGCGTATCAAAAGGATGCAGCTGCGGCAGAGCCTTCATTGCCTCCAACACATTACTGCCGGTGGAAACAAATTCGGATATGTTCAAATACCCATTTTCAAGCTGGCGGACTATATTGAAATTGATGTTATCGCTGTATACGGAGATCCGTGCGGCGGTATCGTTCAGATAATACTGATTCAGCAGATGTGCGGCAAAAACGCCTGCGGCATAGACCTTGCCGCCCGCATATACGCGCCCGTCACGATAGTCTGCCGAGAACTGAAAAAAGTCCATCCTTTCGCCTCCCTCCCAGTGTAAAGTCTAACACGGATGCTGCACCATAAAACGGACAGTAAAAACACCCGGACCACCACCCGGACTGTTACGCACATCGTTTTAATCGTGTTACGCGTTTTTCTCAGAAAACCGAAAACTCCGTTATTCTATACACAGAGGGCAGCGATGCACAGCCGTTCCGCAAAGGAGCGGCTTTTTTGCTGCCCGGACTTCAGAATGGAGGGAGGTGATGCGAATCATTCTGAAAACCACAGAAAAACAGTCGGCAAAGGTCAGACAGCTCGCCCGCAGGAAATGCTGCAACTGCGTGGACGGCAACTGCCTTTTGCTGGATGATGGCGAAGAAAACAAATGTGTGCAGTTAATTGCCCGGTATGGGGTCTACTGCACATATTTTCGTGAAGCGGTATTACCCGCCGAAAAGGAACTCTATGAAGAGATCTTGCAGCAGAACAACATTAAATTGAAACGAAGAAAGAGAGACAAATCATAATGAAATACTTTTACAACACAAAGATCATCGGCGTGGACACGGGATATGGGAATATGAAGACTGCCAATTTCTGCTTCCGCACCGGTATCGACACCTACGAAACCGAACCGCTCTTCACCAGAGATATGCTGACCTATAACGGCAAATATTATCTCATCGGCGAGGGGCATAAGAACTATGTGGCGGAAAAGACCGACGATGAGGATTATTACGTTCTCACGCTTGCCGCCATCGCTATGGAACTGGGCCGTGAAAATCTCACCGAAGCAGACGTTCACATCGCCGCCGGGCTTCCCCTTGCCTGGGTGACGGAGCAGAAGGCGGCCTATAGGGAATACCTGCTCAAAAAAGAAGAAGTACACTTTTCATTTCGGAAGAAGGATTACCACATCCGTATCGTCGGAGCCGACGTGTTCCCGCAAGGCTATGCCGCCATTGCGGACAAGACGGCTTCTCTCAAGGGAGTTACCTATCTCTGTGACATCGGCAACGGAACGATGAATCTGCTCTGCTGCCGGAACGGGTACCCGGATTCCCAGAAGATGTATACGAAAAAGTACGGTACCCAGCAGTGTATCAATGCCGTAAAGGATGCTGTCATGAACAAGTATCAGGTGGTCATGGATGAAGGTATCATCGAGGATTATCTGAAAACCGGTGAGGCGGACGTCTCCAAGGAGTATCTGAAGATCATGAAAGCAGCCGCTGCCGGATATGTGAAGGATATCTTCCGCCGCCTGCAGGATCACGAATACAACGCCGGGCTGATGCGTCTGTATATCGTCGGCGGAGGGGGATGCCTGATCCGCAACTTCGGCAAGTACGACGAGAGCAGAGTGACCATCAATGAGGATATCTGCGCAACGGCAAAGGGATATGAGTACCTTGCGGAACGTCAGCTGCAGAAGGGGCTGAAAGCTAAATGAACATTTACAATGTGAAGCTCCGCTTGAATCTGGACAAGCCGGAACACCGTGCCGCCTACGAAACTCTCAAAGCCAGCGGAAAATCCATGTCGCAGTTTGTGATAGCCGCCGTAAATGCCTACGGCGGCTATCTTTCCAGAGAGAAGGAAAAGGATGTGCTTCTTCGGCAAGTCAGTGACACGGTACGGTCTACGCTCTCCGAGATGCTCGGCTTTTCGCTCACAGCGGTAAAACCCGTCGAGATTCCCGCAGACATTGCGGAAGAAAGTGGAGAAATCGCGGACGATTTCCTTCAAAACTTCTGATTGCAGTCAGGAATACAGGAAATATGGCTTCAATTCAAAGAAACTGACGGCAGTTATCCGTGAAATGTGGCGGTAATGAGGACGGGAGAATGCTTCCCATCTATATCGTTGCCGTCATTTTCGCGGAATTATTGACCGCAAGACGGTGTTAAGCAGGCTCAAACAGCCGTAGGGATTTATATAACAGGCCAAAAAATGAGCCCGTATGTGCGCAGGGGGGAAAAGGATACCTCCGACGTGCGTCTCACACTATAACGAGCATCGGATTTTGCCGTACAAAATCCGTGGAATCCACACCGCTTCCGGGTGTGGACTCTTTCCAGAGGAAATATTCCCCTGAATACCCTGTTTTCTACGAAGGAGGAAAACGAACGAAGAACAGCAAAACCGCCCGGCTGGAAATGCGCATCCAACCGGGCGACAAGGATAAAATAGGGTTCTATAATAAATGTTGGGGTAGCGAGGCCGAAAGGCAGAGCTACGCCCAA
>JAEDKB010000154.1 GCA_016296045.1 Oscillospiraceae bacterium | reverse complement strand
GCACGGTGGTGTGAGAGGTCGGCTACTCAATTAATGGGTAGCCTCCTACTCGATTTTTTCAACAAATCAGTCCATAAAGTTGTTGAAAACTTTTCAGTTTTTTCGTATTTTGGGTATAGCAAAGCTAAGGCAGAGCCTTTTGCTTCGGTGTTTATTCAATTTCGCATCGGTTTAAGATACACATTTTTCGTGTAATTGTGAACCGGTGCGATTTTGTTGTAATTTGTTGTGATATTTGTTGATATTGTAGCCCATCGCAACAATCAGCGTTTCCGTAAAAACCTTCTTCTTTCCGCGGTGAAGATAACGCTGAAAGCCATAGTCGTATTTTACAACACCGAAGGCTCCCTCAGACTGAATAGATCTGTTCATTCTCAGCTTTATTCCCATAGGGGATGTTATTCTTTCCAACGAAGCTTGTCTTTGCTCGATGAATTTTTTGGAAACCTGCATTTTGCGGTTGCCCTTTGCTCTTGTGCAGCTCTTTTTGTATGGACAATCCGTGCAATCTTCGCATTCGTAATGTGTGATTACGCTTTCAAAGTCGGATTTGCTTTTCCGTTTGCTCTCATAAACTGCTTTCAGCTTTTTGCCGTTCTGACAAGTATATTCATCAAGCTCTTCATCGTATTTCATATTCTCCCGAAGCGCCATATTACTTT
Source organism: Oscillospiraceae bacterium (assembly GCA_016296045.1). Classification (GTDB taxonomy): domain Bacteria; phylum Bacillota; class Clostridia; order Oscillospirales; family Oscillospiraceae; genus JAZOXB01. Next base: position 3,977 of record JAEDKB010000154.1, on the reverse strand, counting down.
TGAATTTCTTTGTTTTACTGCGCTCGTAATTCTGCGGTTTTATGTAGCATTCTGTTTCGCAGTTTTCAAAGTATGTATAGTTTTCTTCACTTTCATATCCCGCATCACAGGTCACATCCTGATATACTACACCGTGCTGCTTCATTCTGGTCAATAACGGTATCAGTGTAAGCTGATCGGTTCGCTCGGAAGACACGTCTACCCCCGTAATATATTCTCCCTCTACGGCGAATTGAATATTGTATCCCGGTTTCAACTGAGCATTTCGCATATGATCGTCTTTCATGTGCATAAAAGTGGCGTCTTTATCTGTCTTTGAAAAACTGTTTCTTCCGTCGAAAGTATCTTGGTATGATTCATACTTTACCTTGCGCGTCAACAGTTTTTCATATTCTTCGATCTCTCGCTGTAATTCGCTTTTCCTTTTTCCTCTGCCGTACACAAAAGGTTCTGTGTGTTTTGCTTTTAATGCTTTATATATTTCAAACTCGTTTTCTTCCGTTATACCGTATTTGAGCCTCAGCATCTCCGTTAATTTCTCAATTTTATCTAATGCTCTCTGCTCATACTTGTTCGTGCTTTTCTTCCATACAAAACTATATTTATTGGCATTCGCTTCTATTTTTGTTCCGTCCACAAACAGATGTTCAAAGCAGATTTCTCCCTTATCTTTCAATTTGCGATCAAGTTCATAAAATATTTCTTCCGAGCACTCGCTTAACACATCCGAACGAAATCTGCATATCGCTCTGTAATTCGGTACTTTTTCACCGTTCAGAAGCCATATGTAATTTATATCTCTTTTGCAGCGTTCCTCTATATCTCTGCTGGAATATATGTTTTCCATTGCTGCGTACAGAATCACTTTCAGCATCGTTACCGGACTTGTTTTGAAATTACGACCGGTTCGTTTAAGTACTCTTTCCAGAGGCTCCTTTATTTCCTCTGCGATTTCATCTAAGAGCTGAACACTGTCGTTTTCCGGTATTATTTTTTCTGCAAAAAATTCATCAATTTTCAGTTGCACATTCCGCGTAAATGTGCTATATTTGTTTTCGGTTTTAATTGTTTTCATCAACTCAATTATACCAGAAAAGCGAGCCGTTTGCACTATCTTTTTAGTGCTTCGACTCGCTTTTTCTTTGGGGCTGTTGTGTCACACCCCCTTCCTTTTTGTTGGTTCTTCACGGAAATGTGTGGGGTAAATTGTTGTTCGCTTGTTCGCTAAACAACAATTTATAATTCTATTGCAAACCCACACAGATCCGTGAAGAACCAAAAAAACGGCACACCTTTTCGGTGTGCCGCATTGTATTTTTTTCTGATTTTGAAATATTACATTTTTTCCTTTGCCGATTCCAAATATTCCACCCAGTCCGCACGGCTGAAGAAATGCTTGCCGGAACGCAAATGGTAGCAAATTTCACCCTCACGGAAGCTGTCGCCCACATTTGCCGGAGCTTCACTGCCAACAAAACCTTTTTTACCGCAGATCTCCCATGCGGGCGAAGCGGCAATGCAGCCAAGCTGCTGCGAATATTGATCCGCCCAGTTATCAAGAGCCGCGGAACCTACAAAAACATAACGGGGAGCGCAGGCGGCGATCAGAAAATGCTGATCAAAGGGCAGAGGTCTGCCGTTTTTTACATCATCGTTGAAATTGTCGCAGAACCAAAACGGGAAAACCTCGGAAATACGCTGCTGTGTTTCGCCGCCCTCGTGCCGGGTCTGTTCGAGAGAATCGCCCATGCAGCCGGAATTATTGTCGAAAACATATTTTATTCTCTCATCGTTTGCGGCGCACCATAAAGAGGTTTTTCCCAAACGGGAATGCCCTGCCACGGCGATGTTGCCGTTATCCACCACAGCATGATCCCAAAATGCGTCAATGATGCGGCTTGCCGCCCACGCCCAAAGGGATATTTTACTCGGATCGGTGCCCTTGCCATCCCGCGGGAACGCGGCGGCAATGCCGCTGGTGAAATCGCCGTCATCGGAGGTAACATCTTTATAGTTGACCACGGCAATCGTGAAGCCCATGTTGATGATCTCCTCGGCGGGATAATATTTATCGTATGTATCGGCACGAAAATTGAGCATCACAATAAAGGGGTGCTTTTTTCCATCCGTAGGTTCAAACGTGTGCAAGGGGAAAGTGACCTCTCCGAACTCGGTGTCGGCGTGAAGAATATACTGTACCGCCTCCGCAAAGCCGGCACAGGTCTCCTCGCGGGAAAGCTTCTCCAACTCTACCGTTTTCGGTGCGGGGGGCACATAGCCGTAAGCGCGGCGGGAAAGAATATCCACAAGCTCCTTGCGGCGTTCGGCAAAAGCTTCCGCCGTTTGCACTTTTTTGCCGTTTTCAAAGGTCAAAAGATCGGGAAAAAACTCCATAACCGCTCCTTCTCATTTTTTTTACTTAAGTATAGTCCCAAAAAAAGAGAATGTAAAGAAAAATCGAAGAGGATTCCGATGAATATGCGGGAGCTTGCCGCATATTTGCGTGAGCGGGAATGAAAAAAAGGCAAAAAGAACGGTTGATCGAACAATTTGATCCCCATAAATCCGTGAAGAGTCAAAAAACCTTTTTTGCAACAATTCCGAAATCCGAATTCACTCGGCAACGGAAAAGGCTTCCGCAAGCCCGGTTTCTTCCGCGGATGCTTCTTCCGCCGTGACGGGGGGGTCGGTGGAGGGGATGTGTTCGCTGTGCGGCACGTTGGCATACATCCAGTCTGTAAATGTCTTCACGGCGTTTTCGCCGATATAAAAGCATTTGAGTGTTCCCAAAAGGTTGGTGCAGAGGTTCCCTGTATCGGTAACCCACATTGCCAGATTTTCAATGCCGAGGGCAGGCACGCTCACGGCGAAATCCACCAGCTGACTGCCGACGGAGCGGTCGGGATCGTTGATCGCTTCCGTATCGGCAAGGAGCATTTCCCACACGGCACTGTCGGCAAAATCGTTGAAAAGGATCGAGTGATACCGGTTATCCTCACCGAAATATTCCGCCGAGCCCTTGCCGCAAACAAGGTTTTCTCGCAAACCGAGATCATCGAGAAGCTGCCCGAGCGTGGCGGGTGCGTAATTCAGATCGGAGAACTCCGCGCAAACGCCGCTTTCATAACGCACGCCGAGCACGCAAGCGGTGCTGATGCCCCGCACGGCAAACACCTGCACCTCCTGCGAATGGGTGGTGTCGGTGTAGAAATCAAAGCCGGTCACGGTGGCGGTGCCGAGGTTTTCCCCGAAGAATTTTTCATCCGCGGGGGTCGAGTTGATGATGCAGTAGGTGCCGCCGTTGAAGAAGAATTCCGTGTATTTCTGCGTTTCGGAAAGGGTGTCCCAATGCGGCACTTCGTAAATCTCATCCATACATCCCGCCGAAGTTTCCACGGCAAGGTTCGTGGGGAGCTCGGGCGTTTTGTTCATGCCCTTAAGCAGTACGCCCGCCGCCACGGCGATCACAAGACAGGTGAGCACGGAAATGCTCGCTTTTATTTTTTTATTTTTCTGTTTTTTGAATTCTCCTGCCACGCCGGCGGTGTTTTCGGCTTCGGAAAGATAAATTTCGTCTGTTTCCGAAACGGCGTGCAGTAAATCAGAGCCGTTCATTTATGTTGCCTCCTTAAAATAGTTTTTCAGTTTTTTGCGTGTGCGCATAAGCACCGTGCGAACGTGCGCCGCGGAAATGCCGTACTTTGCGCCGATCTCGGCGGTATCCTCACGGAAATAATAACGGCGCAGAAACACGCTTCTGTCGCGCACGGTCAGCGATTCCATAAATCTTTTGAGCAGGGCGGTAAGCTCCGCTTCCGAAGAAAATCCCTCCGGGATGCAGGCGGCAAGCTCTTCGGAAAGCTCCGCTTCCTTTTCCTGCAGCTCGCTGAGCTCCACGCCGAACAGTTCGGCGACTTTTTGCAGGGTCGCTTCGTTCGGGCGGCGTTTGCCGGTTTCCCATTTGGAAACAAGATCGC
>JAEDKB010000006.1 GCA_016296045.1 Oscillospiraceae bacterium | reverse complement strand
TATAATAAATGAAGAATATTCTTGGGAGAAAACGGCATGGAACAAATCACAAGCAGCCAGAATCCGTTGATCCGGCATATCAAAAAATTACAATCATCCCGAGCCTATCGCGAAGAGCAGCACGAATTTGTTGCCGACGGCTTTAAGCTTCTGGAAGAGGCCGTAAAATGGTATCCGTATTTGAAAACGGTGGTTTTTGTGCAGGGAACAACGCTTCCGCAGCTTCCCGATTCGGTTCGATGCGTTGAGGTTCCGGAAGCTTTGATGCATCGCCTTTCCAGCATGAAAACGCCGCAGGGAGTTGTGTTTACTTGTGCGCTTCCGGAGAATACCACGCCGCATATTTCCCGAAAAATGCTTTTACTGGATCGGATTCAGGACCCTGGAAATCTCGGAACGATTCTTCGAACGGCGGATGCGTTTGAAATCCCCGTAATCCTCACAAACGGCTGTGCAGATGCGTTTTCCGAAAAAACCGTCCGTGCTTCCATGGGCGCTGTATTCCGGACAATTCCGCAAAGTCTTCCGATGGAACGTATTCTTTCCGTCTGTGCAGAGCAGAATATCCCTATTGCGGCAACTGCGCTGACCGAAAACGCGACCGATCTTCGGAAGCTGGATTTAAAAGACTATCTTGTTGTTATCGGCAGCGAAGGACAGGGAATCTGTTCGGAGCTTCTGAACCGCTCGGAGAAACAAATCATCATTCCCATGCAGCCGCGCTGCGAATCTCTGAATGCTGCTGTCGCGGCGAGTGTTGTTATGTGGCAAATGCTGAAATAAGCTGTTTGAAAGAGAGATAAAAATGCTGCAGCATTGGATATGGCTGACCACGCGCAGAGGTATCGGTACGCGTGGATGCGCTGCGCTTTTGCGTTTGTTTGGCTCCGCAGAGCGTATTTTTGAAATGAAAGAAGCGGAGTATCTGTCTACGGAGGGCTTTGAAAGACGTTGGCTGGAGTCCTTGCTGGATAAGTCTTTGGACGATGCGGAGAAAATTCTGGTTCAGTGCGACGAAAAGCGTATTTCGCTTCTGACCTATTGTGATGAGCACTATCCGGATCGTTTAAAAAATATTGCCGATCCGCCTGCGCTGCTTTACTATAAGGGTACTCTACCGGAGTTCGACCAAGAAGCGGCGATTGCGATTGTCGGTTCCAGACGGTGCAGTCCGTATGGTCTGCTTCATGCAAAACAGTTTTCAAAGTTAATTGCAAACAGCGGCGGAATCGTTGTCTCCGGTGGTGCCAGAGGCATTGACACCATGGCACTTCGCGGCGCACTCGATTCTGCAATGCCGGTTGTTTGCGTGCTTGGCTGCGGTTTGGACGTGGTATATCCTGCGGAAAATCGTTTTCTGTTCCGTGACATTGAAATGCACGGCTGTATGATCAGCGAGCTTCCACCGGGAACACCGCCTGAGGCAAGGAATTTTCCTCCGCGCAACCGTATTATCAGCGGTCTGTCACTCGGCGTCCTTGTGGTTGAAGCACCGGAGCACAGCGGAGCGCTGATTACCGCAGACTTTGCGTTGGAGCAGGGCAGAGATGTCTTTTCCATTCCGGCAAATATCGGCGTAAAATCCTGCGCCGGAAGCAATCGACTTTTGCGCGAAGGCGCGATTATGGTAGACAGCGGTTGGGACGTTCTGCAGCAGTACACCTATCTGTTTCCGGATAAATTGAACGACGGGCGGCTTGCGGAAACGGCACGAAAAATTTTCCAGACCCGATATCATATGGCGCTTCCGGTTTATTCTCCGATGCCGATGATCGGATCAGACGACAAAAAATCCGTTGACAATCCGCCGGTTAAGAATTATAGTGACGAAAAAGAGAAATCGTGCGCTTACACTGCGGACGAAACAGCCGTTCAGTCTGTCATGGAGGCAGAACCGATTCATTGTGACCAGATCGTTGCAAAGTGCGGTCTGCCTGCATCGCGTGTTATGGCGGCGCTGACAATGCTTCAGATTAAAAAGCGGGTAGAAAAGCTGCCCGGAAATTACTACCAGCAAAAATTTTAGTTGAATTCGGAGGTTCCTTCATGGCAAAGGGAACAAATCTCGTGATTGTAGAATCGCCTTCCAAGGCAAAAACCATCGGAAAGTATCTCGGACCCGAGTTTCGCGTTGAAGCTTGTATGGGACATCTTCGCGATCTTCCCAAGAGTACGATGGGTGTCGATATTGAGCATGATTTTGAGCCGGAATATGGTCCGCTTCCCGGAAAAGAAGCGATCATTTCCGAACTTCGCAGTGCGGCGCAGAAAGCGGATTGCGTTTATCTCGCAACCGACCCTGACCGTGAAGGCGAAGCGATTTCGTGGCATCTGAAAGAGCTGCTTTCTCTGCCGGATCAGAAGACAAAACGTGTTACGTTCAATGAGATCACAAAAAATGTTGTGACAAAGAGCATTGAGCAGCCAAGAGATATTGATTACAACTTGGTGGATGCGCAGCAGGCGCGGAGAATCTTGGACCGAATTGTAGGCTATCAGCTTAGCCCGCTGCTCTGGAAAAAAGTGCGTCGCGGCTTATCCGCAGGACGTGTTCAGTCTGTTGCCACTCGTTTGGTTGTCGAGCGTGAGCGTGAAATCGAGGCGTTTGTTCCAAAGGAGTATTGGTCACTTGAAGTTCTGCTTTCCTGTGCGGGAAAGCAAGGAAAATTTACCGCCCATTATTATGGTGACGGTAAAAAACGTGAGCTTCATACCGAAGCAGAGACGGATCAGATTATCTCTGACATTGCGGGGAAACAATTCCGCATTGCCGATATCAAGCGTGCAGAGAAACATCGTGCCCCGACACCTCCGTTTATTACTTCAACGCTCCAGCAGGAGGCATCCAGAAAGCTGAATATGACGCCGCGCCGTACCATGGCCATTGCCCAGCAGCTATATGAAGGCATTGATATCACCGGTGAGGGAACCGTCGGCCTGATTACCTATATGCGTACGGACTCTTTGCGTCTTTCGGAAGAAGCGCTGAGCGCCGCAAAGGATTACATTATTTCGCACTACGGGAAAAATTACTATCCTGCCGCCACCCGCCGTTTCCGTAAAAAAGAGGGTGCACAGGATGCGCATGAGGCAATCCGTCCGAGTAATGTAAACCTGGATCCGGAATCCATTAAGGGCGACCTCAACCGCGAACAGTATCGACTCTATAAGCTGATTTGGAGCCGATTCCTTGCCTGCCAGATGGCGGATGCGCGCTTTGACTCCGTGCAGTTGGATACGGAGTGTGCCGGACACTTCTTCCGTGCGTCCGATCAGGTTATGAAGTTTCCGGGCTTTACGGCCGTCTATGAGGAAGGCCGCGATGATGATTCCGAAGAAAAACACAGCGCTCTGCCTGATTTGAACGGCGATGAACTCCTGAATCCCGAAAAAACAACAAAGGAACAGCATTTTACCGCGCCCCCCGCAAGATATACGGAGGCAACTCTGGTCAAGGCAATGGAGGATCGCGGTGTCGGCAGACCATCGACTTACGCATCCATTGTTGCAACCATTCAGGATCGTGAATATGTAATCAAAAAGGATAAGCGTCTGTCGCCCACGCCGCTTGGACTGGTCGTAACCGATCTGATGTTGGAGCGGTTTAACGACGTGATTGGCGTTGAGTTCACCGCGAATATGGAGCACCAGCTCGACGAGGTGGAAGCCGGAAAGCTTCCATGGAAACAGGTGCTGCATGACTTCTACCTCGGCTTCCATGAGGAAATGACCGCAGCGGAGGCTGCGCTGGACGGAAAACGCATCAAAGTTCCGGATGAGGAAAGCGATGAAATATGTGAGGTCTGCGGCCGTAAAATGGTCATAAAAATCGGTAGATTCGGCAGATTCCTTGCCTGCCCGGGCTTTCCGGAATGTAAAAACACGAAGCCGATCGTGGAGCGTATGCCCGGACGCTGCCCGAAATGCGGCAGTACGATTCTGAAACGGAAATCGAAAAAAGGCTATGTCTATTATGCCTGCGAACGCGGTGCGGACTGTGGATTTATGACTTGGGATGTTCCGACGGCAAACGATTGCCCGACTTGCGGTCAGACATTGTTCAAAAAATCCGGCAAGGGTCATATGAAGCCCTTCTGCATCAACGAAGAATGTAAGGAATTTGTGCCGGAGGACAAGCGCGGCTATAAGCGCAGAATGCCAAAGGCAACAACGGAAACGGTTGAAAACGCCGAAGCGCTGGAACCGGAGAAAAAGACGGCAAAGCCAAAAGGAACAAAGAAAAAATGACAGAAGTGAAAGTAGTCGGTGCAGGACTTGCCGGTTGCGAGGCGGCGTGGCAGCTTGCCGAGCGCGGTTTTTGCGTCCGGCTGTATGAAATGAAGCCTGAAAAAATGTCGCCTGCGCATCATTGTGCGGACTTTGCGGAGCTCGTTTGCTCCAATTCTCTGCGCGGTGATCGTCTGGAAAATGCAGTTGGCCTGTTAAAAGAAGAACTGCGGCGTCTGGGCAGCTTGATTTTGTCCTGCGCTGACGCTACGCGAGTGGAGGCAGGCGGCTGTCTTGCGGTCGACCGCTACGGATTTTCCGGCATGGTAACCGAGAAAATCAAAAACCATCCGAATATCACCGTCGTATCGGGTGAGGTGAAAAGCGTTCCCGAAGGCCCTGTGATTATCGCAACCGGACCGTTGACCTCCGATGCCATGAGTGAAGCGATTGCCGATTATTTTGGGCAGGCGGATTATCTGCATTTCTTTGATGCCGCTGCACCGCTCATTACGCTGGATTCCATTGACATGGATCAAGCGTGGTTTGCCTCCCGATATGATCGCGGGACGGCGGATTATATCAACTGCGCCATGTCAAAAGAAGCGTATACGGCGTTTGTGCATGAACTGGCGTGTGCGGAGGAAGCTCCCGTACACGGCTTTGAGGATAAGAATGTTTTCGAAGGTTGTATGCCGGTGGAGGTTATGGCGCGTCGCGGCGAGGATACGCTGCGGTACGGCCCGTTGAAGCCGGTTGGACTGCGTGACCCGAAAACAGGGAAGGAGCCATATGCCGTTGTTCAGCTCCGCCGGGATAACGCGGCCGGCAATATTTATAACATGGTGGGATTTCAGACACATCTGAAATTCCCTGAGCAGCGGCGCGTGTTTTCCATGATACCGGCGCTGCGCAATGCGGAATTTGTTCGTTACGGCGTGATGCACCGCAATACCTTTCTGAATTCACCGAAGCTGCTGGATGCAACCTATGCAGACCGAAGAAATCCGATGGTTGCATTTGCCGGACAGATGACCGGCGTAGAGGGCTATGTGGAATCCTGCGCTTCCGGATACCTTGCCGCAGTCTGCATGGCGGCAAGACTTGCAGGCAAACCGCTGCTTGATTTTACAAATCTGACGGCGATCGGTGCGCTTGCGCATTACATCAGCGATGAATCGGTTGCTTCTTTCCAACCGATGAACGTCAACTTTGGAATTATTGCCCCGTTGGAGCAGCGAATCAAAGGAAAAGCAAATAAAAATCTTGCGATTGCAAACCGTGCGCTTGCACAGATTGAATCGCTGATACAAAAGAAGGGGATGGACGCATGAAGATCATTATCGACGCAATGGGCGGCGACAATGCTCCGGAACAGATTGTTTTAGGTGCATTTCAGGCTGCAAAAGAATTCGGCGTAGAAATCGTACTTGTCGGACGCGGCGAGGACATCCTTGACAGCATGAAAGCGCATGGCTATGATACGCTGCCCGATGGTGTTGAGGTTGCCAATGCGGAGGATATCGTTGATATGCATGCCGATCCCGCAGAGGTCGTTCGCCAGCATAAAGGCTCCTCTATGGTACAGGGCTTGAAGATGCTTGCAGACGGCGCCGGAGATGCCTTTATTTCCGCAGGAAATACCGGCGCGCTTCTCTCTGCGGCAACACTCGTCGTAAAGCGAATTCGCGGAATCCGCCGCGCCGCATTTGCACCTGTGCTTCCTGTCGGCAAGGGGGCGATTCTGGTCGATGCGGGCGCAAATGCCGAATGTACGCCGGAGTTTTTGCTGCAATTTGGCTGCATGGGTTCTTTTTATGCCCAAAAAGCGCTTCATAAGGAGTCACCGCGTGTTGCGCTTTTGAATATCGGCGTGGAAGACTGCAAGGGCAGCCCGCTTCATCGCGAAGCATTTCAGCTTCTTCAGAGCGCGGGCGAGAAGGGACTGATCAACTTTATCGGCAATGTCGAAGCGCGTGAAGTGCCTAACGATGCTGCGGATGTGATTGTAGCAGATGGTTTTTCCGGCAATATTCTGCTCAAAACCATGGAAGGCACGGCAATCTATATGTCCGGTTTGATGAAACAGATGTTTTATAAAAACCTTGCAACAAAAATCGGCGCGCTTCTTTGCAAAAAAGGAGAGTATATCCGCAAATCCATGGACTATCGAGAAGTGGGCGGCTCTATTATGATCGGCATTACCAAGCCCGTCATCAAGGCGCACGGATCCTCCGATGCGCTTGCAATCCGCGGAGCAATTAAGCAGGCAATGAATGCGGTGGAAAGCAATTTCTGCGCGGATATAAAGGAGAACGTGTCTCAGATGGTGCTGCCAAGGGAGGCTTTGAATGCTGAAAAAGCTTGAAACCGCGCTGGGCTATACTTACCGCAATCAAGAGCTGCTTACGATGGCGCTTTCTCATTCCTCTTATGCAAATGAGCGCTTTCAGAATTCTCTGTACAGCTACGAACGTCTGGAGTTTTTAGGCGATTCGATCCTCGGCTTTGTTACGGCGGATTATCTTTATAAAACCTTTCCGGACAAGCACGAGGGAGAGCTGACACGAATTCGTGCGGAGCTGGTCTGCGAGCAGACACTTGCGAAAGTAGCTCGTGATCTTCATTTGGGTGACGCCCTGCTGCTCGGACATGGCGAAAAACAATCCGGCGGCAGCAATCGTGCAAGTATTCTCTGTGATGTCATGGAGTCCTTGATTGCCGCTGCGTATCTTGACGGCGGCTTTGAGGCAGCAAAGGGAATTGTGACGCGGCTGATTCTGCCGCATCTTACGAATGTGATCCAAACGCACGATTATAAGACGGAGCTGCAAGAACTGATACAGCGCAAACGCGATCAAAACCTTACTTATGAATTGATCGGCGAAAGCGGTCCCGACCACTGCAAAGAGTTTTCCGTGCGCGTGCTGCTCAACGGCGAACCGGTCGGACAGGGCACCGGTTCCAGCAAAAAACGCGCTGAACAGGCTGCGGCAAAGATAGCAATTCAGAAATTAACCGAATAACCTTGTCCGGGCTGTTTTCAGCCCGGATTTTTGGTTATTTGCGGCAGAAATTGCGGAATTTGCTTGCATTTTGACACTATATCTGGTAGAATACAGTGTTGTAAATAAAATAGGAGCAATTTGCTAATGTATCTGAAACAACTTGAAATTCAGGGCTTTAAATCCTTCCCTGACAAAACAGTTGTCAGCTTTGGTCACGATATCACAGCCATCGTAGGTCCGAACGGAAGCGGTAAATCGAATATTTCCGACGCAATCCGCTGGGTCATGGGAGAACAGAACTCCAGATCGCTTCGCGGACAGAAAATGGAGGATGTTATTTTCGGCGGCACCGAGAAGCGTGCACAGGTCGGCTTTGCGGAAGCAACATTGGTGCTGGATAATTCCGACCGCGCTCTTCGCTATGATGCCGATGAACTGATGATTACGCGCCGTTATTATCGTTCCGGCGAAAGTGAATACTATATCAACAAACAGTCCGTCCGTCTGCGCGATATCAATGAGCTGTTTATGGATACCGGCTTGGGACGTGAGGGCTATTCGAATATCAGTCAGGGACGTATTGACGAGATCCTTTCCGTCAAAAGCACGGATCGCCGTGAAATCTTTGAGGAAGCAGCCGGTATTTCAAAATACCGCCATCGCAAAGAAGAAACCGAACGCCGCCTTGCAAATACGGAGGATAATCTTCTGCGTATCGGCGATAAGATTTCCGAGTTGGAGCTTCAGGTGGAGCCCCTGCGTGAACAGGCGGAAAAAGCAAAAAAATACCTTGCTTTTCGTGACGAATTAAAGGGCGTTGAGGTTGCGCTTTGGCTTCATACGTTGGAAAAGCTCAGCGCAACCGCAAGAAAAGCCGAGGAAGACTATCACTCCGCCGCGTTTATTCTGCAACAGGAGCACGCAGCACTCGATCAGCTCTATGTGACGGGCGAGACGCTTTCTTTTGACCTTCACAACCGAGATATGCTGATCGATCAGATTCGTGAACAGATCTCTCAGAGCGAAGCGCAGGCGCAGTCCATGCAAAGTGCCGTTGCCGTGCTCGAAACCAACCTGGATAACTGCCTTTCCAATATCGAACGCATTCGCTCTGAATTGGCAGAGCAGGAAACCAGAAGCGGCGGAATTGGGGAACAGATTGCCGGCTTGGAAGCCCGCGGAAAAGAAATCGCGCTGCAGGCAGATCAGCTCCGTCAAACACTTCGGGAAGCCGAGACGGAGGGAAAAAAGCTTGCCGATTCCGCTGACGGCATGACAAAGCGCTATCTGGAAATCCGCAATGAACAGGAGCGCCTGCGCACCGAGCTTTCTGCCAAAACTGCCGACCTTTCCGCAACAGAGGATTCCCTGCGCCAAAGCGAAGAACGCTATGAGCAGGTGATGTGCGACTGCGCTTCGGCAAAGGAACGTAAGAACGATGCCGCTTTCCGTTTAAATCAAGCCAGAAAAGCTTTGGAAGAGGCGCAGGAGAATATTGTAGCCGCACAGAATACCATCGAAGGCTACCGCTTGCGCAGCAAGACCCGTTCCGACCGCCGTGACGCTTTGCAGAAGGAAGTCACGCAGATGTCCGTTGCGTTGGAAACGATTTCCTCCCGTTTAAAGCTGTTTGAGGAAATGGAACGGGAATATGAAGGCTTTTCCAAAGCGGTTCGTGTTGTAATGCAGGAGAGCGGAAAATCGACGCTTCGGGGCATTTGCGGACCGGTTTCCAAGCTGATCCGTACAGAAGACAGCTATACTGTCGCCATCGAAATCGCACTCGGCTCGGCCATGCAGCAGATCGTTGTAACGGATGAACAATCCGGCAAGGCCGCCATGAATTATCTGAAACGCTGTGACCTTGGCAGAGCGACGTTTCTTCCGCTCAGTGTCATTCGCGGAAAGACTTTGAATGAGCAAGACGTTGAAAAATGCCGGGGCTTTATCGGAATTGCTTCTCAGATGGTTCAATGCGACAGCAAATATGATGAAATCATTCGTTCTCTGCTTGGCAGAACCGTGATTGTTGATGATATGGATTCTGCAATATCCATTGCAGACCGATATAATCACCGCTTCCGTATCGTAACACTCGATGGGCAGGTAATCAATGCCGGCGGTTCCATGACCGGCGGCTCCGTATCAAAAAATGCAGGCATTCTTTCGCGTGCAAATGAGGTAGAACGCCTGAAAAAGCAACGGTCGGAAACCGCGCAGAAGCTTGAAAAGCTCCGTGCGGAGCTTGCCGAAGCAGAGCGCCTGACGCAGCAGGTTGAATTTGAACTCTCTGCGGAAGAGGGAAAGCTCCGTGCCGCGCAGGACGACGCACTTCGTCTTTCGGGCGAAGAAAAGCAGTATGCCGTCCTTGTGGATGCAATCAGCGATGCGATTTCCGGCTCTGAGCGTGAGCTTGCCGGAATTGACGAGCGCAGACAGACCGATTCCGCAAGAAAAGCAGCGCTTTCGGAACAGATTTCCGTTTTGGAACGTCAAATCAGCGAATCGGAAAAGGAACTCTCTGTAGTCTCTGATGGACAGAGCGTTGCAGCGGAGCAGAGCAATCGTCTCAGCGAGCGCATGACGGCGATCCGTATGGAGATCGCGGCGCTGGAAGCGGAAAAAACGACTGCGACCGATTCTGTCAACCGTTTGCGTGGGCTGGAGCTTGCCATGCAGGGCGATCGGACGCAGAAGCTCGCCCTCATTGAAATCTACCAAAAGGAGCAGGAGAATATCCTTGCTCAGATTGCACAGCAGAATCAAACTCTACAAGAACACAATCTGTCGCTTCAGTCCCAGAAGGATTCCCTGAAAACTTCCCTTGAGGAACGGATGCAAGTGGAAGCGAGGAAGACCTCGGCGGATAAGGAAGCGCAGACAAAAAGCCGTGATATTCTGAATATGGAACGCGAAAGCGCCCGCCTGGAGGCTAAGAAAACGGCGGCGGAGATGGAAGAAAAGCAGATCATTGACAAGCTTTGGGAAAGCTATGAATTAACGCGCTCCACAGCACCGGAAGCGGCAGCGGAGATTGAAAGCGTTGCCGTTGCGCAGAAACGGGTTGCAGAGCTGAAACGTAAGATTTCCGCACTCGGCACGCCGAATATCGGCGCGATTGATGAATTTGCGCGTGTCAACGAACGTTATGAATATCTCGCCGGTCAGCGTGATGACGTTTTGACCTCCAAGCGTGAGCTGGAAGGGATCATCAACGATATCACAAAGCAGATGACAGAGATTTTCACCACGGAATTTACGAAAATCAATACGTATTTCGGGCAGACCTTTACGGAAATGTTCGGCGGCGGCAAAGCCTCGCTGGAACTGGAGGATGTCAATGCGCCGCTGACCTGCGGCATTGAAATTCGTGTGCAGCCGCCCGGAAAACAGTTAAAAACCATTACGCTTTTATCCGGCGGCGAAAAAGCCTTTGTCGCCATTGCACTCTATTTTGCAATTCTCAAGGTGCGCCCGACGCCCTTCTGTATGTTGGATGAAATCGATGCGGCTCTGGATGACAGAAATGTAGAGCGTTTTGCGTCCTATCTGCGCGGCTTCAGCGAAAAAACGCAGTTTATCGTCATCACGCACCGCCGCGGCACAATGGAAGCTGCCGATATGCTCTACGGTGTTACCATGCAGGAACAGGGAATTTCCAAAATTTTGCACCTTGACCTGAATCAAATGGAGCAGCAGTTGGATATCATTGAATAAGCAGTTTGTACACAAATGCCGTTTAACGGCAGAATGGAGAAACAATGGGATTTTTTGAAAAAATCAAAAACAGTCTGATTAAAACAAAAACGGCAATGGCCGCAACAATCGGCGGAATCTTCGATTCCTTCACCGGTGCCAACGAGGAATTTTTTGAAGAGCTGGAAGAAAGCATGATCCTTGCGGACATGGGCGTAGAGACCTCCTGCAAAGCAGTCGAGCTTCTCCGTGAGCGAGTGAAAGAGCAAAGACTTCGCGGCGGTGAGGAAATCCATAATGCGTTAAAAGATATCCTTGTTGAGATGCTGGATGTCGGCGATACTTCTTTGAAGCTTGACACAAAGCCCTCTATTGTGCTTGTCATCGGCGTAAACGGCGTCGGAAAAACAACGACAATCGGAAAGCTGGCGCATCATTTTACCGCACAGGGGAAAAAAGTCCTTTTGTGCGCGGGAGATACCTTCCGTGCGGCGGCTGCCGATCAGCTTGAAATATGGGCAGAACGCTCGGGCGCACAGATCGTCCGCCAGCATGAAGGCGCAGATCCTGCCTCGGTCGTTTTTGACGGAATTTCCGCCGCAAAAGCCCGCGGAACGGATATTATCCTTTGCGATACGGCCGGACGCCTGCACAATAAGGCGAATCTGATGAATGAACTGAATAAAATCTCAAGAATTGTTGACCGCGAGCTTCCGGATTCCGACAAAGAAGTTTTGCTGGTGCTGGACGGAACAACCGGACAAAACGGTCTCCTTCAGGCAAAACAATTCAAGGAGATTGCCGGTGTTACCGCCATCGCGCTGACCAAGCTCGATGGTACTGCAAAAGGCGGCATCGTGATTTCCGTTGCAGATACGCTTCAGATTCCGGTCAAATATATCGGTGTCGGCGAACAGATGGATGACCTGATGCCCTTTGAGGCAAGAGCGTTTGTGGATGCGCTGATTTAAGGAGGATATCATGAGAACAGACGGAAGAGCCGCAGATGAAATGCGGAAAGTAAAGGCCACCCTCGGCTTTTCAAAGTTTGCAGAGGGAAGCTGCCTGATCGAAGTCGGCGATACGGTTGTGCTTTGTAATGCTTCTGTGGACAACCGTGTGCCGCCCCATGTCTACAGCGGCGGCTGGATCACGGCCGAATATTCGATGCTGCCGCGTGCCAACCGTGAGCGCAGCAAGCGCGATATTTCCAAGCTCAAGCTTTCGTCCAGAAGTGCGGAAATCCAGCGCCTGATCGGTCGCAGCCTTCGCTGTGCGGTGGATCTGGAAGCGCTCGGAGAGCACACGATCACGGTTGACTGTGATGTTCTTCAGGGTGACGGCGGCACGAGAACCGCTTCCGTAACCGGTGGGTTTATTGCGATGACCATTGCCTGCCGTAAGCTCCTTGAGCAGGGGAAAATTTCCGAAATGCCTGTCCGTACATACGTTTCCGGCATTTCCGCAGGCATTGTCCGAAATGAGGCAATGCTGGATCTGTGCTACGAGGAGGATTCCCGTGCGCTGGTCGATTTAAACTGCGTTATGACTGCCGAGGGCGACATTATTGAATTGCAGGCAACCGGCGAGGGAAGACCTTTTTCCGTAGAAGAACAGCGGAAGCTTCTTGCGCTGTGCAGAAAGGGAAATGCGGTTTTGACACAAATGCAGCGCCGTTGCCTCGGGAGTCTGAAATGAAGCTTGTATTAGCCAGCAATAATGCGCACAAGCTGGAAGAGATGCGTACCATTCTGTCCGGCTTCCACATGGAGGTTGTTTCTCAGCGCGAGGTCGGCCTGTCGATTGAGCCGAATGAGAACGGAGAAACCTTTGAAGAAAATTCCTATATCAAAGCAAAAACCATCATGGAGGCCTGCGGACTTCCGACGATTGCAGATGATTCCGGCTTGATGGTGGATGCGTTGAACGGCGCGCCAGGCGTATATTCCGCCAGATTCGGCGGAGAGAAATGCAAGTCCGATCGTGAGCGACTGGAGTATCTTCTGGAGCTGATGGAAACGGTGCCCAATGAAGACCGCACGGCAAAATTTGTCAGCGTGATCACCATGCTGACCCCGGACGGAAAGAAAATTACGGCAAGAGGGGAATGCAGCGGCAGAATTCTCCGGGAAGCGCATGGTGAAAACGGCTTTGGCTATGATCCGATTTTCTTCGTGCCGGGGAAGAATTGTACCTTTGCACAGCTTTCCTCTGAGGTAAAAAATCAGATTTCTCACCGCGCAAAGGCATTGGCTGCATTTGCAGAAATCATCAGGAGGGAAAAAATCGATGCTGACAAGTAAACAACGCGCTGACCTTCGCTCGGAGGCGAACACACTGGAAACAACATTGATGGTCGGCAAGGGCGGCGTGACGGAAAGCGTCATTTCCGAGGCGGCAACACAGCTTGAATCACGCGAACTGGTCAAGGGACGTGTTTTGGAATCGGCAATGATGTCCGCCAGAGAAGTTTGCGACGCGCTCTGCGAGGCGCTGAATGCCGATGGTGTCCAATGCGTTGGCTCTAAGTTTGTAATTTATAAGAAATCGCAAAAGAAAGCGCAGGAGGCAGCACAAAAAGCGCGTGCAATGCAAAAGAAAGCCTCCAATCCTGTTCGCCGCGGCGCACAGGAGCGACGCAAAAAAGCCAGAGAAGAACGCGAAAAGAGAAATGAATATTTCCGTCAGGCGGCAATTCAGGCTGCGATTGATCGCCGTAAAAACAGTAAATAAGAGAGGAAATCGTACTTATGGCTAGAATCGGCATTTTCGGCGGAAGCTTTAATCCGCCGCACCTTGGGCATATACTTGCTCTGCGCGAGTTTCGTGAGAAGCTGGCGCTGGATACTGTGGTGCTGATTCCTGCTGCAAATCCTCCGCATAAGACGCTGACAAGAAATACTCCGGATGCGGCACATCGGCTGCAAATGTGCAAATTGGCAGTCCGTGATCTGCCGTATGTTCAGGTGTCGGACATTGAATTGGTTCGCAGCGGCAAAAGCTACACGGCGGATACACTGAGGCTGCTTCGTGAGAAGTATCCGTCGGATGAATTGTTTTTGCTGATGGGAACGGATATGTTCCTTTCGTTTGAAAGCTGGTATCATCCGGAAGAAATTACCGCATACGCAGCATTGGCGGTTGCACACCGAAATGAGGATGATCCCGAAATTCTTCAAAAATATGCCGATAAGCTTGAAAAAAAGCTGCATACGAACATATATTTTGTTGAAAATTCATTTTTACCTCATTCTTCCACCTCGGTACGAGCGATGCTCGCATTTCATGCTGCGCAGACATACCTTGATCCAGCCGTTCATGATTATATCGTGAAAAACGGTCTGTATTATTATAATGATCGAATGAAAGAACTGCCGTTTGAACTTCTTTCCGAAATCAGTCTCTCGCTGCATGATCCGAAACGTGTGCCGCATGTGATCGGATGCAGCGATACCGCAAAGCGTTTGGCATTGCAGTACGGTGTTGATCCGGAGAATGCGCGCCGTGCAGGAATCCTTCACGATATTACCAAGGCGCTGAACGCGGAAGAACAGTTGAAATTGTGCGAAACATATGATATAATATTAGATAATTTTGAACGAAATCACCCGAAATTGCTTCATGCAAAAACCGGTGCTGTCATTGCGGAACGAATTTTCGGAGAAAATAAACTCGTCTGCGATGCAATTTGCTGGCATACCACCGGTAAAGCAAATATGTCCACATTAGAGAAAATTATATATATTGCGGATTATATGGAACCAAATCGCTGTTTTGACGGCGTTGAGAAGCTTCGCTCTCTGGCAAATTCTGATTTGGACGATGCTTTATTCCTTGGTTTGCAGATGACAATGGAACAACTGCGGCAGCGAAAAAAGGATATCGGACCGAATTCGATGGCTGCGATTCGTTTTCTCGAAGAAAGGAAAAAATACGAATGAAGGTTTTTGGCAACAGCAAACATTCCAACCCAAAAGATTTTCATATTACGGTAGAGGACTCAAATCAAAAGGAAGCGCTTTCCGTTGAGAATGAATTTGAAGAAGAAACGGAAGAACAGCAAAGCCGCATCAGCAGCAAAGGCCGTTCTGTGATGTTGTTTATCGGCGCACTGTGTATTTTTCTCTGTGCTGTCGCAATGAGCATGGTTTTAATTACAAAAAGTGCGGATGTTGAGCCTCTTCCGGTAATCAATAACATCAAACCGATGGAATATGTTGTAAATATGCAGCAGCCGGAGGACGCGGTTGTTCCGGTAGACTTTACCGCACCGGAAAGCGCAAACGGATCGCCGATCATTAACTTTCTGATTGTTTCCGTTGACGACGAAGAGTCTACCATGATGATGCTTGCGAGTGTCAATATGACCTCCAAGCGAGTTTCCCTTTTAAGTATTCCGCGTGACACCTATATTACCGGCAATTACACGGAACCAAAGCTTCGCAATGTTTATTCCGCCTCAGAAGAATCCGGGCGCGGCATACAGGCACTGAAGGAAAAGGCCAGAGAAATGATCGGCTTCTGGCCGGACTATTATCTGGTTTTAGATGAAGCTTCCGTGAACCAGATTTTTAATCTGATCGGGGACATTCCTTTTGATGTTCCTTCCTCACCGAGGTATACCGATCTGGATTCCGGTGAACAGCATATTGACAGTCATTCTGCCATGCAGTTGTTCTCCTGCCGGAATAATTATACGAACGTTGAAACCGATTCGACTGCGGTGCAGCGCGATCTGCTGATCCGTATGTTTTTGGCTTTGTTTGAGCAAACTGATTCGGCCAAGGAAAATGCGGAGCTGCTCTCAGAGGTTATGGATACCGACCTAAACGCGAGCCAGCTTGCGTATATGGCTTTTTTCCTGCATGATGTCGAACCCGAATCTATCATTTCCCTCGTCCTTCCCGGTGAGGTGATCGAGGTTGAAGAAGACGGCAAGGATTATTTCCAGGTTGATCTGGAGGAAGCCGCCAGAATTTTAAACTCCTACTTCAATCCGCTGGAGTCTGAGCTGACGATTTATGATCTGAACTTCCGTCAGCTTGCCGGTGACAGCGGTGTTGGCGAGTACGAAGAGTATGGCTTCCCGGATTCTAACAATAACAATAATTATACGCCGACAAGACCGCAAGAAACAGAAGAGCCCGAGCCTACCGAACCGGATCCCTTACCGACCGAGACACCACCGGTTACGCCGCCTGATCCGGTCGATCCGATCGGCTGATAAACAGACCGCATTCTACAGCCAGAAAAGGAGAGAATGTTATGTATTCACCAAAAGAAATTGCAACGCGTGCAGCAAAAATCCTGGATGACAGAAAAGGACTTGGCATTAAGCTGCTGGAAGTCACGGATGTTACCAGCATTGCAGATTATTTTCTGATTTGCACAGGCACGTCCAGTACGCATGTTAAGACGCTTTGCGACAGCGTGGAAGCCGTTGTTGCAGACGAAATGGGAGAGCCGCTCCTTCATCGTGAAGGGCATCGCGGCGGCACATGGGTTTTGCTGGACTTCGGCTGCCTTGTTGTGCACGTTTTTACAAATGAAACCAGGGAATTTTATGATCTTGAGCGCCTCTGGAATGACGCAAAGCAAATTCCCGTAAACTTTGCGGAAAATGAGGACTGAAAATGAAATACGATTTTACAGCAATTGAGAACAAATGGCACAAAATTTGGGAAGAGAAAAACCTCTATCGTGCACAGACCGGACTGGATAAGAAAAAGTTTTATGCACTGATCGAATTCCCGTACCCCTCCGGTGTCGGTCTTCATGTCGGTCATGCAAGACCCTATACTGCAATGGATGTGATTGCCAGAAAGCACCGCATGCAGGGAGAAAACGTCCTTTTCCCGATGGGTTATGACGCATTCGGTCTTCCGACAGAAAATTATGCAATCAAGAATCATGTCCATCCCGCCATTGTTACGAAGAAAAATATCGAAACCTTCCGCGGTCAGTTGAAAGCGCTTGGCTACAGCTTTGACTGGGATCGTGAGATCAATACGACGGATCCGTCCTACTTTAAGTGGACGCAGTGGATTTTCCTCCAGCTTTACAAAAACGGTCTTGCCTACAAAACCAAAATGCCGGTGAACTGGTGTACCTCCTGCAAGTGTGTGCTTGCGAATGAAGAGGTTGTTGAAAATGTCTGTGAACGCTGCGGCAGTCCGGTCATCCGCAAGGAACAGAGCCAGTGGATGCTCCGCATTACAAAATACGCACAGCGCTTGCTGGATGACTTGGATGAGGTTGACTTCATTGACCGTGTCAAGCTGCAGCAGAGAAACTGGATCGGCCGTTCTACCGGTGCCGAGGTTCGTTTTAACACAACGCTGGACGATGTAATTACGGTTTATACCACCCGTCCCGACACCCTTTTCGGCGCGACCTATATGGTTTTGTCTCCGGAGCATGCACTTGTTGAAAAGTGGATGGATCGTTTGGAAAATGCGGATGAGATCAAGGCATATCAAGCGGAAGCCGCTGCAAAATCTGACTTTGAGCGTACCGAGCTTGCTAAGGATAAGACCGGCGTTATGCTCAAGGGCGTAAAGGGTATCAATCCCGTAAACGGGAAGCAGATCCCGATCTTTATTTCCGACTATGTGCTTTCTACCTATGGCACCGGTGCGATCATGGCGGTTCCTGCGCATGATGACCGCGACTGGGAGTTTGCAAAGAAGTTCGGCTGTGAGATCATCGAGGTCGTAAAGGGCGGCAACGTTGAAGAGGCGGCATTTACCGATTGCGCGACCGGCGTAATGGTCAACTCCGGCTTCCTGGACGGCATGAGTGTAGAAGATGCCAAGAAAGCAATTATTTCATTCCTGACTGAAAAGGGAATCGGCGAAGCAAAGGTCAACTTTAAGCTCCGTGACTGGGTGTTCTCCCGTCAGCGCTATTGGGGCGAACCGATTCCGATTGTACATTGCCCGAAATGCGGTACTGTTCCGCTGGATGAAAAGGATCTCCCGCTGCTGCTTCCCGAGGTGGAAAGCTATGAACCGACGGATGACGGACATTCTCCGCTTGCCAACATTACCGAATGGGTCAACACGACCTGTCCGTGCTGCGGCGGTCCGGCAAAACGTGAAACCGATACCATGCCTCAGTGGGCAGGCTCTTCCTGGTACTTCCTGCGCTATATGGATCCGCATAACGATCAGGCGCTTGCTTCTAAAGAGGCCATGGAATACTGGAGCCCGGTTGACTGGTATAACGGCGGTATGGAGCATACGACGTTGCATCTGCTCTATAGCCGTTTCTGGCATAAGTTCCTCTATGATATCGGTGTTGTTCCGACAAAGGAGCCGTATGCAAAGCGTACCAGCCATGGCATGATTCTTGGCGAGGGCGGCATTAAGATGTCAAAGTCCCGTGGCAATGTGATCAATCCGACCGATGTGATTGCTGAATACGGCGCAGACACCATGCGTACCTACATCATCTTTATCGGTGATTTTGAAAAGGCTGCTTCCTGGTCAACCAACGCAGTCAAGGGCTGCAAGCGTTTCCTTGATAAGGTATGGAATCTTGCCGAGACGGTTCATGATGCGGAAACACAGTATTCTGCAAAAAACGAAACAATTCTGCATAAAACGATTAAAAAAGTTTCGTCCGATATCGATGCCTTAAAGGGTAACACGGCGCTGGCTGTGCTGATGACGCTGACCTCTACGCTGAGTGACAACGGCTGTAATAGCGCAGAACTGAAAACGCTTTTACAGTTGCTCAGCCCGTTTGCGCCGCATATTTGCGACGAAATCTGGCAAATGCATGGCTTTGAAGGGATTTGCTCTGTTTCCGGTTGGCCGACGTATGACGAGGCAAAGTGTAAGGACAGCGAGATTGATATGGCAGTTCAGGTCAATGGTAAGCTGCGCGGCACAATCCATGTTGCGGCAGACCTGGATAATGAGAGTGTGGTTGCCGCGGCAACCGCGGACGAAAAGATCGCCCGCTTTATCGAAAAGCTGGACGGAAAAATCATTAAGACAATCGTTGTCAAGAATAAACTGGTAAACCTGATTGTAAAATAAGATTCATCATCGGTCTTCATGAAAAATGAAGACCGATTTTTCTGAAGAATGAAAAATAAGACGTTTTTTACAAAAAATGAAAAATTTTTTGTAGATATTGCTTGACATTTGTTTGTCGGATTATTATAATAAATCGTGCCGTAAAACGGCCCTGAAAGCATCCTGGATTGAGCCGGATGCGTCGGAGGGAGGGAAATCAATGTCTGAAATCCGTGTCAAAGAGAACGAGTCTTTGGAAAGTGCTCTGAAACGCTTCAAGAGAAGCTGCCAGAAGGACGGCGTTATCGCCGAAGTTAAGAAGAGAGAGCATTATGTCAGCCCGAGTCTCAAGCGGAAGCAGAAGTCTGAAGCTGCTCGTAAAAACAAGAGAAGAGGCTATTGATTCCCGCAATCTCGAATTTTTTTAGCTCCCTGTTTTAGCAGGGAGCTTTTTTATTGCTTTTTTTTCATGAATGCTGTATGATGAACGCAAAGAAACATGGGAGGAATTCTGATGAAAAAATTGATGAACAGGATCATCTCTGCGATTGAAAACGGTGAAAAAGTTGTTCTTTGTACGATCCTTGCAAGCTCCGGGTCCGCTCCTCGCGGAGCAGGCTCACGAATGGCTGTTTTTGAGGATGGCTCGACCCTTGGAACGGTCGGGGGAGGCGCAGTTGAGATGCATGCCGCACAGGATGCCGTTCAGGTGCTGAAAGGAAAAATGCCGCATATCCGCGCATTTTCCCTTGCGCCTGAGCAGGTTGCTTCCATCGGAATGATCTGCGGCGGCAATGTGACAATCTATTATCAGCTTTTGACGCAGAAGGATCTTGTCACGCTCAAAGCAATTGTGCAAGCACTCAATACGGATGCAGACAGTTGGCTGTATTTGAAAATCAACGACGGCGCGGTAGAGCACTTTCAGCTTGTCGATGCACAGACGGCGAAAAAAGAGCCTGAATTTTATTCCTCCCGTGCTGTTTTGCGCCAAGAGGAATCCGTCATTTATACTGAACCAATCGTCCGTGCAGGAACGGTTTATATTTTCGGCGGCGGACACGTTGGGCAGGCGCTTGTGCCGGTACTGGCAAATGTCGGCTTCCGTGTCGCGGTCTATGATAATCGGGATTTTCTTGCCGATCAGGCGCATTTCCCGCAGGCAGACAGGGTGATTCTGGGAGATTATCGGGATATTTATTCGAAGGTCACGTTGACGGAGAATGATTATGTTGTGATAATGACGCCGGGACATCAGGGAGATTATGAGATTTTGGAGCAGGTATTGCAGACAAAGACCCGTTATGTCGGCTGTATCGGAAGCAGGCATAAAATTGCCAGAACGCAGGAACGACTTCGTGAAGCAGGCATTTCGGAAGAAGCGATTCAGTCCGTCCATGCTCCGATCGGTCTGCCGATTTGTGCCGAGACTCCTGCCGAAATTGCAATCAGTATCGCAGCGGAGATGATCCAGTGCAGAGCGGAGATAAGGTAATCCGGCATTGGAGCGGCGAGGCAATCGACTTTATGCAGGATGGCTCCTGCGCTTCCGAAAGAGGTACTGCTCGGTTAGATATGGAAAACGCCTCGGAAATCCGAGGCATTTTGACCTTCAAAAAATTATTTTCAAAATTTCTGATTTGTTGCAAGTTTTTTCGCTTTACCGTCGTATAGTATATGTAATCCGAATAACCAAATACAAAACGGCAATTATCAATCCGGCCATCATAATGGGAAAAAACATAGATCAGAAACAGCAATCACTCCCAATCATGCGACGTGAAGACACATACCGGCGTTTAACTTCCTGAACAAAACCACCCTCTTGCGTACCGAGTACATCGAAGAGGGTGGTTTACGTTTAATATGTGATGGCCTTTTTTCGAGCTTCACGGGAGAGCTTATACAGCTCTTCTGCGGCAAGACGAGCTTTAGCGACAATATCGCCCTTGACCTTTGGAAAGCAATAATAGAGCATATCTGCTTTTCCGATGCAGATCATATCTCCGATTTCGTACCAGTAAAAATCGGAATACAGACTGTAGGAGTTTACAGGCTTATGCCGATAGTCTAATGCGCCGTCGCAGCCGGTCAGATGGAATCCGGAGCAATCATGTACAAGATTTCCGCTGCCGACCTCATAGATCGCTTTTGTGCCTTTCAATACGCGGATTTCTACAGGGATATCCAGACGATATGTGTTATTCTCAAGTTCTTTTCGGACACATTCCCGCTCCCAACGATACCAGTCAGGTATATGCGTAAATTTTGATTCGCCGTCGAGCGCCTTTAAATAGCCGTGCTCTGTCAATTCATATGTTTTCCCGCATTTTGTGCAGGATATCGTGGTGCCCTTGCCGAGCATCCGACCCTCTGCCATACAATGCGGACATTTGTAGAGCACACGATTTAGGCAATCCGCACGGAATGGTTCACGGATCTGAATTTGATGATCCTTCTGCCATTGAAAATTATCAAAAGAAAAACATTCCTTTAAAAGCGCATTGATCTCATTTGCAGGCATTTCGGCAAGCTGTTCCGGCGAGAGGAGATATTCAACCGTCGCGGAAATATCGACATTGCGAAGCTGAAGGTTGTTATAAAGCGGATCACGTTGGAATGCACCGTAAGTGCGAACAAAGATAACGGGTACATTCAAAAACTTCAGGCATTTTGCAACGCTGTCCGGCAGAGGAGTTGCAGTACCGTCAAATGAATAACTTGCCTCAGGATACATCAAAATAGAGCTTTTCAGATCGGAAACGGCGCGAATCATATCTCTGACCAGGGCATAATCGGTGACGAATTTTGCTGTTGGAATGCATCCGAGATTACGCATCAGCCATTTTTTGCCGACAAAGCCGTCGGAGGTGCAGACAATACTGAGTGGACGAGGATAAAAAATCTTCGATGCTATCATCAAGTCGGTAAAACAGGAATGATTCATCAGGATGATACAAGGCTCGTGTTTCCCGAGCTTATCCATACCGATTTTTTCACATTTAAAGTGAACGTTCTTCAGGTTAATTTCCGATAATACTTTAACCAAAGTACGAAAAAAAAGATTTGGTCGCTTGGGAATCACGCGCTTTTCTTCCGAAAGGGCTAAAACGTCCTCATAGCGCATGGGAACGGTTTTGATTTTCATGGCGGCCTCCGACATCTTTCTATTGTCAACCAGATTATAACACAGCTCAAATTGAGATACAAGCAAATAAAACTAAGAGAAAAATATTTCTTGCAATTTTGTAAAACTGTGCTATAATAATTTGTGCTATGGAGGCTTAGCTCAGCTGGTTAGAGCGCCTGCTTCACACGCAGGAGGTCGATGGTTCGAGTCCATTAGTCTCCACCATAAAAAGTTCTGATTTCTACAAGAAATCAGAACTTTTTATAAGATTTTGAACAAGAAAAGTATTGTGAACAGTTTGATGATTGAACGCTGTTGACAATCTGTTGACAACCGTATTCTGCCCAGTCCTCGCGGCGTCCCATGAACATCATATAGAAACCTGCTTAGCTCCACTTCTGATTGCATCCAAATCCATATGTGTGTAGTGGTCGATGGTAGTTGAATAACTCGCGTGTCCTACCATTTCCTTTAACAATTCTGGTGTGACACCGCTTTTCACTGCAAATGTTGTGAATGTGTGCCGGCAGGCATACGGTGTCATTCCTTCAATGCCAAGTTCCTCCATCAACGTATGGAAGTCCCGCTTTGTAAAATTCTTCGAATCGTGATTGCCGGTATATGCGTCAATCAATTTCTCAAAGTATGCGTCCTTAGCCTTTGTAAGCAATTCCTGATACTCTTGCAGACCAATCGGTGATACAGCGATTATGCGATTCATGCCAGCCTTTGTCTTG
>JAEDKB010000153.1 GCA_016296045.1 Oscillospiraceae bacterium | reverse complement strand
ATGCATAAAATTATGCTATACTTCATTTTGACGGTTTGGACCTTTATCGACAGTCTGAGATCGGGCATCCGTTTTGGATGCCCGATCACTTATTTCATGTAACCAATCGCTTTTGATAAATTGGCCGCCTGCGTCACAACCTGCGCCACAGAACGGGAGAATTCGTCAGACTGTATCCTGCGAAACAGGCCAACCACGCCCAATGCGTAACGGACCGTACCGGAGTGATCGAATACCGGTGCCGATACTGACCGTAAACCGATTTTATATTCGCCGTCTTCGACCGCATAGCCATTTGCGCGGATCTTCGCCAGCTCTGTCTTTAATATAGAAATATCCGTAATCGTATGCGGTGTAAACATTTGCATTCCGATTTTTTTCAGAATACGGTCGATCTCATCGTCCGATCTCAGGGAAAGCATGAGCTTGCCCTGTGAAGTAGCATGAAGAGAAAGTCTCTGACCGATCCCCTGCGTAACCTGAACGCCGTTTGCCGGAGAGCACTGGTCGAAGGAGATCACATTCTCTCCATCCAGAAGCGAAATAAACGCTGTTGCATCTGTGGCCGTGGCAAGCTGTTCCAAATAAGGACGGGCAACACTGGAAATATCCCAGTTGGCCGACACCGCACACCCACATTCAAACAGCCGGATTCCCAAAAAATACTTTCCGTCCGGATGCTGATCGATCATTGCATGGCGGCGAAGCGTTGCCAACAATGCATGAATTGTGCTTTTCGGATATCCGGACTGCTCTGCAAGCTCACGAAGAGACATCGGACAATGGGCATACAGCAGCAGCTCTATCAATTTTGCCGCCTTATCCACCGAATGAACAACCGTACCGATTTCCATTTCATTTTCCATTGTGCTCTCCCCTTTTGTATCTCCGATATCAAAATAAAAATATCACACAGAGCTTTGATATGCAATAGCAATAAACCCTCTGTCGAAAATTATTCCTTATTGCTGAACTATTGTTCTGTATTTTGGAATTCAAACTAAAAAACAGGTCAAATCGTAGTATTATCTCACTTAGAAGCACTTCTTTCATGCTGAGTGCCGAAATAAAACGATATCACAACAGCAAAGACCGTCAGATACTCCTGTGTATTGATGTTGCCTTTCAGAGCAAGAATACAGAAAACCGCCGAAAGGAGAATTGTAACAATAGACTTTACACATAAGAGATTTGCGAGCCGCTCTTTCAAAATATGCACCCCATCTTATCCTATGCCGCAATGTGACAATCCGATAAAAAAGCCCGGACTGAACACAGTCCGGGCAAAAAATTCAATTAGAAGTCAAGTGCATCATCGTCGGCTTCATCGTCTTCGTCGAACTCAAACTCAAGGAGCTCGTTGCATTTCGGGCAATGAATCGGATCACCGAGAAGCGTTTCTTCATCGAGCTGCAGCTTTTCGCCGCACGTCGGACAGGTTACATCATAAACGACCTCGTCATCATAATCAAAATCCTCGCCGTCGTCATCTGCAAAGCCGTAGTCATCGTCATCGTCATAATCTTCATCGAAGTCATCATCGTCGTCTTCGTCCATGAGGAATTCTTCGATAGCGTCGAGATCTTCTTCGATCTCATCCAGCTCGTCAGATACAGCGATGGCATTTTCTTCAAGGTCGCTGATTGAAGTCGTCATTTCCTGAAGCAAATCAACAATACCGGAAATCATTTTTCCTTCTGCGGTATCCTTGTTCAGGTCAAGGCCGTCCATCAAGCCCTTCAGATAAGCGGATTTTTCAGAGAGAGTCATGTCGTTCTCCTTTCGTAATGCGTCCGATTAACCCTTGGCACGGCCAAGATATTCGCCGGTACGCGTGTCAATAGAAATGCGGTCGCCTTCATTGATGAAGAGCGGAACCTTGATCTCAGCGCCGGTTTCAACCGTCGCGGGCTTCAGAGTGTTGGTAGCGGTGTTGCCTGCAACGCCGGGCTCTGTCTTAGTGATTTCAAGCTCAACAAAGTTCGGGCACTCAACGCCGAATACATTGCCCTTGTAGGACAGAAGCGTGCATTCTTCGTTTTCCTTAACAAACTTGAAAGCATCGGGCAGAGTTTCCTTACCGATCGGAATCATGTCGTAGGTCTCGTTGTCCATGAAGTAGTACAGATCGCCGTCAGCATAGCTGAAAGCCATCTTCTTACGCTCAATGAACGCTTCCTCAAACTTGGCAGTCGGGTTGAAAGAAGTTTCGGTTACGCCGCCGGTGATGATGTTTTTCATCTTAGTGCGGACGAACGCAGCGCCCTTGCCGGGTTTGACATGCTGGAATTCAACGACCTGATAGATCTTGCCGTCCATCTCAAAAGTCTTACCGTTTCTGAAATCGCCTGCGGTAATGGTTGCCATATATGTTTCCTCCAATGTGATAATTTATACATTCAGCAGAATGCCACCTTACGGCTTTTAACTTTTTTAGTATACAACAAGGAATTTGCTTTTTCAAGTATTTCCTATAAAATAATCAGGTTTTTCGGGCTTTTTGTGATATCAATACACCCGTTTTCCTCCATAATCACTACATCTTCAATTCGGACGCCGAATTTGCCGGGCAGATAGATTCCGGGCTCGGCAGAACATACCGCGTGCAAAGGAAGCGGCTGTTCATTTCTGACGTTGCAATTCGGGTCTTCATGAATTTCCATGCCCAGGCTGTGACCGTAGCCGTGTCCGAAGTATTTGCCATAACCTGCCTTGGTAATAACATCACGGGCAGCGCCGTCGATTTCCTTGCCGGTCACCCCTGCTCTGGAAGCCGCAATGCCGGCAAGCTGTGCATCCAGTACGGTTCGGTAGACTTTTTTCATTTCATCGGTTGCATAGCCGAGTGCGACAGTACGGGTCATATCGGAGCAATAGCCCCGATAGAGCACGCCAAAGTCCATCGTAATAAAATCGCCTTTTTGAAGCTTTCGATCGCCCGGAACGCCGTGCGGCATGCTGGAGTTCGGTCCGGAAACGACGATCGGATCAAAGGAAAGCCCTTCGCCGCCGTTTTTGTACAGACAATAGATCAGCTCCGCACAAAGCTCCTTTTCGGTCATTCCCTCGCGGACGCGGCCGCATACCTCTGTAAAAGCTCTGTCGGTGATCTCCTGCGCCTTGATCAACCGTTCGATCTCCCACGGCTCTTTGCTTGCACGGAAGGAATTGATCGCCTTCTGCATCGGCACAAACTCCGCATTCAGCCGCTCTTTAAATGCATTCAGTTCGGCGACGGTCAGATATTCGTCCTCAAATCCCAATACGGAAATGCCAAAATCACGGATCGCCTGATTCAGACAATCAAACAGATTCGATTGAAAATCAACCACCTCAAAGCCCTTGATATTGTTTTCCGCAGATTCAATATAACGGCTGTCGGTAAAATAACGCGCACCGTTTTTGCTGACGATTGCATATCCCTCGGCAATATCAAATTCCGCAGCATACATACGGCTGTAGCGCGAGGTGAGGAACAATCCCTGCACTTCGCCCGACAAGACAGAACGATACTTTTCCAGATTTTTCATAGTTGAACTCTCCTTTTTTTAGCCATTGCAAGAAACGGCACTTCCAGAACGTGCCGAAGTTTCAGCCAAATATTATGATTATGAATGGAGGTTACGATCAGGGATGTTATGCCGGCACAGTTTGCCCCGAGGACATCCGTATAGATTTGATCTCCTACCAGCGCTGTCTGCGACTTTTCCGCCTCAAAGCGAACCATCGCCTCCCGAATTCCCTTGGAAAACGGCTTTGCCGCATGAGTTACACAGGCGACATCGTATGCTTTCGCAAAATCGGGCACGCGGGATTTTTTGCTGTTGGAAACAATGCAAAGCGAAATATGGTGATCCTTCATCCGCTGTATCCAGTCCAACAGCTCCTGCGTTGGAACACTGGTCGTATAGGGCAGCATTGTGTTATCAAAGTCCATCAGTAAAAGCTTTATACCATGCTGCCGAAGGAACTCCGGCGAAATATCGGTGATTTTCGGAAAGATATATTTCGGAAGAAATACCAGCATAATTTTCTGACCGATCCCATACAAATTTTTACAGGAGTATTATAACACTTTTCGGGAGGTTTGTCTATTGTCAATCCCGTTGTATTTCGCTATGAGCTGGGAGGCGTCGCAAAACCATTCTGCCGCGCATAAGGCTCAGCTTGACTTTGGCTTTCAGAAGGATGGCACGCTTTTCGTTCCGGAGCAATCGATCTTAAATGCTCCGATTGTACTTAACGACGCAATTGTTCCGCAATGCGTGCCGGGAAAAAACACAATTAACCTTCTTGCCAGTCTTTGCAGACGCGGATGCTTTTTTGATTTTGAACGTCCCGCATCCAGTTGGAGCATTCGGCTTTTCAGGGAGCTTCAAGCGAATTTGGACGCAAATTCCCTTTTGGCCGTTCCACGGGAGTATGCAGAATTTGCCCCTCAAGCGGCTGTGATCGTTTCTGTGCAGGCTCTGCCGAACAACTGGACGAAATTCTGCAAAAAACAGCAAGAAGCATACAAAAAATGGATCTGGGAGATTATTCCTTATAAAAAAAGCGTAAAAATGCCGGTTGGGAAAATCAAAGGCGGAACCATCAAAAACGCAAACTGCTGTTGCCGCCAAACGGAAGATCAAATCCTGTACTACGACACAATGGAAACGATTTTAAGCAAACTGGAAATTGCACAATACTATGGATG
>JAEDKB010000152.1 GCA_016296045.1 Oscillospiraceae bacterium | reverse complement strand
CGGAGGGCAGCATGACGCGAGCCATGCTTGTGACGGTGCTGTGGCGCTATGAGGGCGAGCCGGCAGAGGGTGAAAACACCTTCACCGATGTGCCGGAGGGAACATGGTACACGGGCGCGGTCGCGTGGGCGGCATCGAACGGCATTGTCGGCGGCATCG
This sequence comes from Oscillospiraceae bacterium, assembly GCA_016296045.1. Classification (GTDB taxonomy): domain Bacteria; phylum Bacillota; class Clostridia; order Oscillospirales; family Oscillospiraceae; genus JAZOXB01. Next base: position 4,585 of record JAEDKB010000152.1, on the reverse strand, counting down.
GCAACGGGAAATTTGATCCCGATGGCAGCATCACCCGCGAGCAGATGGCGACGATCCTGTTCCGTTATGCGCAGAAAAAGGGCATTGATACGAGCAAGCGCGGCGAGCTGAGCGGCTTTGCTGACAGCGGGAATGTCTCCTCATGGGCAAAGGATGCTGTGCAGTGGACGGTCGCAGAGAAAATCATCAACGGCTCCGACGGCAAGCTGCTTCCACAGGGCAACGCAACAAGAGCGCAGGTTTCGGCAATTCTGATGCGCTTTATCGAGAATATCGTGAAGGCGTGATGAAACCCGAGGTGCGTTGAATCGTACATAGAGTCGCCGCGCCCTGCGGCCGACCGCAATCATCGGCTACAGAGCGCGGCATCCTTGCCGCTCCGACTGCAAAGCGGCGGACGGAGGCTTTTACGGCATCTCTATGAAGTAGGTTCTTGAAATCAGAAATATCAGGGAGGATGAAATTGAAATGAAAAAAGTCATCTCGTTGCTGCTTGTATTTGCAATGCTCTGCACTCTCCTTGCTGCCTGCGCAGACAATTCGGAAATGTCGGAAAACAATGCGGAGACTGCGGCTTCTGTGCCGAAGGTGGAAGAGAGTGAGCCGACTATGGAGGAAACGCAGCAGGCATATTCCGAAACGACCGCTTCTGATTTTAAATATACGCACACAGATGATGGCGTTGCTATTGAAGGCTATATCGGTTCGGATGAGGTCGTTGTAATCCCTGCGGAAATTGACGGTGCTCCCGTGACGAGTATTGGTGGAGAAGCGTTTTCCAGTTGCAGCAGCTTAACAAGCTTGACAATTCCGGACGGTGTGACGAGCATTGGCGAGAATGCGTTCAGAGAATGCACTGCCTTGGAAGACGTCGTTATACCGGACAGTGTGACGAGCATTGGCTTTGGGGCGTTTTATAATACGGCGATCTACAATACGGAGGAGCGGTGGACAGACGGCGTGCTGTATATCGACAACTGGCTGCTCGAAGCGAAAGAGTCTGTCTCGGGAGACTATGTCGTTGCCTCGGGTACCACCGGAATTGCTGATGGTGCGTTCGGTTGCAGCAGCCTAACAAGCGTGATAATTCCGGAGGGTGTGACGAGCATCAGCGATCAAGCGTTCAATAATTGTGGTAGCCTGACGGAAATCAGCGTGGCGGTAGATAACACGGTCTATACCTCTGAAAACGGTGTATTGTTTGATAAGGCTAAGACTGCCTTGCTGGTCTATCCGGCAGGCAAAACGGAAGCGGAGTATGTGATCCCGGAAAGCGTAACGAGCATCGGCCATTCTGCGTTTTCTTGTTGCTGCAATCTGACGAGTTTGACAATTCCGGAAAGCGTAACGAGCATCGGTTGGAGTGCATTTTACAATTGCAGCGCTCTGACAAGCGTGACGATCCCAGACAGCGTGACGAGTATCGGTCCTTCTGCTTTTGATGTTTGCAACAGCCTGACGAGTGTGACAATCGGAAACGGTGTGACGAGCATCGGTGATTATGCGTTCCTCAACTGCAGCAGCCTGGCGGATGTGGCGATTCCCGACAGCGTGACGAGCATCGGTGGATGGGCATTTTACAATTGCAGCGCTCTGGCAAACGTGACGATCCCGGACAGCGTGACGAGCATTGGGGGAGGAGCGTTTTATAATACGGCGATCTACAATACGGCGGAGCGGTGGACAGACGGCGTGCTGTATATCGACAACTGGTTGATCGAGGCGAAAAACACTGTCTCGGGAGACTATGTCGTTGCCTCAGGTACCACCGGAATTGCCGACGGTGCGTTCTATGATTGTCAAAGTCTGATGAGCTTAACGATCAGTGACGGCGTGACGAGCCTCGGAAGAGAGACTGTCATATGCAGCAGCCTGGCAGAAATCAATGTGGCAGAGGATAACACGGTCTATGCCTCTGAAAACGGCGTATTGTTTGATAAGGCTAAGACTGCCTTGCTGGTCTATCCGGCAGGCAAAACGGAAGCGGAGTATGTGATCCCGGAAAGCGTAACGAGCATCGGCGAGGGGGCGTTCTGGTGCTCCAGTAACCTGAGAAATGTGACAATTCCTGACAGCGTGACGAGCATTGGCGATTCCGCTTTTGGATGCAGCGGTTTGACAAGCGTGACGATCGGAAACGGTGTGACGAGCATCGGGGATTTGGCCTTCTGGAACTGTGACAATTTGCAAGAGGCTTATTTTATGGGCAATGCGCCTTCGCTTGGTGTGGATGCTTTTATGACGTGGTCGATTGAGACGCAAGCGAATATCATTATTCCCTGCTTGACAATCTACTACCTTGAGGGAAAAGACGGCTGGGAGAGTCCGGCATGGAAGGACTATCCGACATCGACGTGGCAGAAATGAGGAGATACAGAGATGATACGGCGATCTCTGCAGTAACTCATGAGCTTTTTACGGTTGCAAAAGGGGAATACAACCAAAATGAAAAAGACCTTTTTGACAGACCTTCAATTATTTACTTATGGGGAAAGAAAATTAAGCAGCAATCTTTGATAAAAAGAATTATAATCAGTATATGAAAAGCAAAAAATGGAAAGGAGATTAAAATGGAAGAAAAGAAAACCGTAAAGAAGAAGCTGCCGATAGTTTTCCTGATATTGGCAATTCTTGTTATCATGGCAATGGGATACTTTATTTGCAAATTATATCAGGAAAAAGAAACCGCGAATGCGAAGGCAGGGGAACTAACGCAGCAAGTAAGCGAATTAGAGGGCACGGTAGAGAATCTGCAAGAAGAAATCGATCATTTTTCCGACACAACGAATACAACAGACAACACGGAAGAAGCCGTGGAAACAACCGTGGAGAATACTGTCCCCACAAATACGAATGCGAACCAAACATTTTCAACCGATGAAATCAAAACTGCTTTGCAGAATTTTTTGGATTTATCAGGTGTGTTGGATGGTTCACCGGAAGGATTGCTTGTATACTTAGGACTTACAACTTATGGAGTAAATCAAGAAATAGGGGAGGACTACTATATAAAAACGGATATTTCCTATTCAGAATACAAAAACAAAATGCTTCAATATATGACGGAGGAAATGTTTGAAGAGGATTTTACCGTAAACTATAAAAATGTAAATGGAATCCTCTACTTTTTCTATGGCGGCGGCTCAGGGACGATTTTCGAAGTAGAAAGCATTAGGATAAATGAAAATGGACCGGGTTACATTGCAAATGTATATAATGTCCATTTTGATGACAGCAGGGAACAAGAAACCTTCGAGTTTCAAATATCGGATTACAATGGCAATTGTGTCATTTCTTATTGTGAATTTAAAGAATGAAATATTGGCAGCGTGATCAAGCGGGCATTTTCAGACTGGTCATGCCAAAGGGCAAACGCTCTGTTATACATATAATGTGCGCAATGGCAGACCGGCGTCAGTATATCAGCAAGGAGTAGCGGAGGTCGCATATACCTACGACAGCGGCAGACTGACGCAGCTTTCCCGCAAGACAAAGCAGTCCGGAGGAAGCTGGCAGTATCAGTATTATAATCTGTCCTATAACAACTGGGGGCAGCGAACAACCTTTGCGGTCGGCAGTCAGACGCTGTCTGCAAACACCTATGAGCCAAATGGCGGCAATCTGGAAAAAACCGTCTTTGCCAACGGACAATATGTACAGTACACCTATGATGAATTTGACAGAAAAATACAGGCAGAGTATAATACTGGCAGATACATTCGCTATTTCTATAATGCCGAAGGGTCTGTGTCAAGGCTGACCTACGGCGATGGCACAACGGAAAAGGGCAGCTATCAGTTTGAGTATGATTCTCTCGGCAGACTGATCCGCAGCGCGGAATATGATGGCGGAGGAAATCTGATTCAGCGAACAGAGCAGAAGTATGATGCGTATAACCGTCTGTCGTCTCAAAAGTGGGTATTGGGCACAGATGCATACACCGAAAGTTATACCTATGATGACGGCACGAACGGCGACGGCAGCCTGAAGCAGATGACCACCGGCACAGGCGATACGATCGATTATACATACAACAAGTTAAAGCAACTGGAAAAGACGGAGGTTAAGAACACAAGCGGGTCGCCCGTCTTTAACACCGCTTACGCCTACCGCACGGTCAGCGGCAGCCGCACCTCTGCGCAGGTGGAGTTCCGCAATGTGCGCCGCAGCAGCGACAACGAGTTGTTGGAGGGTAAAAAGTACGATTACGACTCGGTTGGAAATATCATCCAAATTTCTCAAAGCACCGGCGATTACTATCCCCTTGTCCAATATGAGTATGACAGCCAAAACCAGCTCATCAGCGAGATTTACTATAACGGCGAGGGAAGCGCCAACACAAACATTACCTCTGCTTACTACTATACCTATGACACGGCAGGCAATCTGCAGAGAGTGGAGGAAGGCGCGGTAGGTACTGGTGGTACAATCACCAAAACCGTCATTCAGACCTACACCTACAGCACAGGCGACTGGAAAGACCTGCTGACAAAAGTCAACAACAACCCCATTGCTTATGAGGGTCAGACCTACGATGCGAATACGAACACCGTCAGCGGAACAGCCATCAGCGGCAACCCGACAA
>JAEDKB010000151.1 GCA_016296045.1 Oscillospiraceae bacterium | reverse complement strand
CTCTTTCGGCGCTTCGGGCAGTTTTTCTTTCTTTTGTTCGCGGTCAAAGAAAATCACATACACCAGCAGCGCCGCGCAGCCGACGGTGATAAAGCAGTCGGCTACATTAAAGACCGGAAATTTTACGAACGTAAATTCAATCATATCGGTCACGCTGCCGCCGCGGAAGGCTCGGTCAATCAGATTGCCGATACCGCCGCCTGCCAGAAAAGCAAGGCAGATCCATTCAAACTTTTTTGTGACCCATTTGCGCCAGATGATGATGCCGATGGCTGCAATAAAAACAACCATCACCAGTACAAACAGCCACGTCTGACCTTGCAGAATGCCGTAGATCGCGCCCCGGTTTTCCACATGCGTGATGCGGAAAATGCCCAAAAAGCTCTCTGTCGGCAGAGCGCCTGCGGCATCGGCCGAAAGCGTCAGCGCCTTTGTCCACTGATCCAGCGCGACAATGCCTGCCGCGATCAATACTAATATCATATAGAACATGAAATCACCTGTTTCAGAATCATTTCGATATGGGGCATTTCGCCGTTGGAAACCGCAGGCCTTTGAAAAGGCTTGTCAGACTGTCGATAAAGGTCCAAACCGTCAAAATAGAGGAATGCCCTCTCCCTTTGTCATTCTGAGGAACGCAGTGACGAAGAATCTTTTTTGCTGTCGATCGTGCGAGGATCCTTCGCTTTCGCTCAGGATGACATAGAAAGAATTCATGTTTCGGCATCGATGCATATACACTCTCTCGGCATTCAAATACGAAAGCAGTCAAAAGGCTTGTGCGAAACTTTTTTCTTTATGCGCCTGAAAAGCTTCTGCTCTGCGCAACCGCCAGCTTATCGCAGCGGTTGTTTTTTTCGTTTTCGGCGTGTCCCTTGACCCAGTGCCAATGCACCTCATGCTTTTCCAGCAGCGGCAGGAGCGTCTCCCACAAATCGACATTGAGCGCCGGCTTTTTATCCGCCTTGCGCCAGCCCCGCGCCCGCCAGCCGTAGACCCAGCGCTGCTGCACCGCGTCAAAAACATATTTGGAATCGGTATACAGCTCCACAACGCACGGCTCTTTCAGCGCGCTCAGCGCAAAAATCACGCCGGAAAGCTCCATGCGGTTATTTGTGGTATCCGCCGCACCGCCGGAAAGCTCCTTTTCCACGCCGTTATATTCCAGTATCGCACCCCAGCCGCCCGGTCCGGGATTGCCGGAGCAGGCGCCGTCGGTATAGATTGTGACCTGTTTCATTCGTCCATTTTCAGCACAGCCATAAACGCCTCGGACGGCACGGACACCGTACCGAACGTTCTCATGCGCTTTTTGCCTTCCTTCTGCTTTTCCAGCAGCTTTTTCTTACGGGTGATGTCGCCGCCGTAGCACTTGGCAAGCACATCCTTGCGCAGCGCCTTGATCGTCTCGCGGGCGATGATCTTGCCGCCGATGGCCGCCTGCACGGGAATTTCAAACATCTGACGCGGAATATTCTCCTTGAGCTTTTCGCAGATCCTTCTTGCACGGCTGTAGGCGTTATCGGCAAACAGGATGAACGAGAGCGCATCGACCACCTCGCCGTTGAGCAGGATATCCAGCTTGACGAGCTTGCTTTCGCGGTAGCCGTCCATCTCGTAATCCAGAGAGCCGTAGCCGCGTGTGCGGGATTTGAGCGCGTCAAAGAAATCGTAAATAATCTCGTTGAGCGGCATGAAATAGCGCAGCTCGACACGGTTTTCATCCAGATAGGTCATGTCGCGGTATTCGCCGCGGCGCTGCTGACACAGCTCCATGATGTTGCCGACATATTCCGGCGGCGTAATAATGCTCGCCTTGACAAACGGCTCCTCACAGGAGGCGATCTCCATGGGATCGGGATAGTTCAGCGGCGTATAGACCTCGATGGTTTCGCCGTTGGTCTTTGTGATGCGGTAGACAACGTTCGGCGCGGTGGTGATGAGGTCGAGATTGTATTCCCGCTCCAGGCGCTCCATGATGATCTCCATATGCAGCAGCCCCAAAAAGCCGCAGCGGAAGCCAAAGCCCAGCGCGATGGAATTTTCCTGCGTGTAGGACATGGAGGCATCGTTCAGCTTCAGCTTTTCCAGCGCATCGCGCAGATCGCCGTATTTACTGCCGTCGGCAGGATACACGCCGGAATAGACCATGGGCTGAACCGCCTTATAGCCGGGAAGCGCCTCGGAACAGGGATTTTCCACCCCCGTTACGGTATCGCCTACGCGGGTATCGGCAACGGTTTTGATCGAGGCGGTCAGGTAACCGACCTCGCCGGCTCCCAGCGCCTGCGTCGGCGTCATTCCGGTGGGGGAAAGCGTGCCGACCTCGACAATCTTATACTGCGCGCCCGTCGCCATCATTTTTATGTCCATGCCCGGACGCAGCACGCCGTTTTTCACGCGCAGATAGACGATGACCCCGCGGTAGGAATCATACTGACTGTCAAAAATCAGCGCCTGCACAGGCGCATCGCGGTCGCCCGTCGGCGCGGGAATTCCGGCGACCACCGCCTCTAAAACGGCGCGGATGTTGATGCCGTTTTTCGCGGAAATTTCGGGCGCGTCCATCGCCGGAAGTCCGATGACATCCTCAATCTCGCGCTTGACCTCCTCCGGACGGGCAGCAGGCAGGTCAATCTTGTTGATGACCGGAACCACCTCCAGTCCGGCATCCACCGCCAGATAGGTGTTGGCAAGCGTCTGCGCCTCAATGCCCTGTGAGGCATCCACAACCAGCACCGCCCCCTCACACGCCGCCAGCGATCTTGAAACCTCATAGTTGAAGTCCACATGACCCGGGGTGTCGATCAGATTGAGCACATAGTTTTCGCCGTTATCGGCGGTGTAGTTGAGCTTGACGGCACGCGCCTTGATGGTAATGCCGCGCTCGCGCTCCAGATCCATCGAATCGAGAATCTGATCCTCCATCTCGCGCTTGTCGATGGTCTTGCATTCCTCCAGCAGACGATCCGCCAGCGTGGATTTGCCGTGGTCGATATGCGCTACAATGGAAAAATTTCGAATATGGCTTAGATCCGTCATACTTTATCCCTTACTTTACGAATTTATCTATGGCATCGCACAGGTCGGAAACGGCCTTTTCATCGCCGGCCTCCACCGCTTCGATCACACAGTGCTGTATGTGCTCCTGCAAAATCACCTTGCCGGCGTTTTCCAATGCCGCCCGAACGGCGGCAAGCTGGATGAGCACGGCGGAACAGTCTTCATCGTTTTCCACCATTCGCCTTACCTTTTCCAAATGACCGATGGCACGCGCAAGACGGTTGGATACCGCCTGCTTGTTGGCGTGGATATGCCGATGGCCGTGCGGATGCTCATGCGCAGAAGTGTGCAAAACCGATTCGTTTTCCTTTTCCGTGTGCATAAACGCTCTCCTTGGTTTTTATTATACATCATTATAGCATATCTTTTCCGAATTGAAAAGAAGAAATCCGCGCCGCCGAAAGCAATCCGCCGCCGGCCTCCGATCCACCCCGTTCCGCCCTGTCGAATTTTTTTGAAAAAGGTTACAAAATATTCACAAAAATTATTTAGCACCCTATTGACAAATCTGCTAACGGGTTGTATAGTTAGCTTAGCACTCAGGAGTAATGAGTGCTAAAGGAGGAAAGAGCATGGAATTATCCGAGCGCAAACAGCGGATCCTGAAGGCCATTGTCGATCTGTATATCCGAACGGCAGAGCCTGTCGGCTCCAAAACCATTGCATCGCTTCCGGATATGGATTTTTCCTCCGCTACCATCCGCAACGAAATGGCGGAGCTGACCAATCTGGGCTTTCTGGAACAGCCGCACACCTCTGCCGGACGTATCCCAAGCCCTGCCGGCTACCGCTTTTACATTGACCGCCTGATGCAGGACTACCGCCTGAGTGTGGACGAAACACAGTCGATCAATCAGGCGATGGAGCTGCGGATGCAGGAATTTGACCGCACGATGAGCAAGGTCGGCAAGCTGGTCTCTCAGTTGACGAATCTGCCGGCCTACACCATGACCTCACACACCGAAAGCGTGAAGGTGCGGCGCTTTGAAATTCTGCCGGCGGATCACGGAAGTTTTATTCTGATTGTAATGACAACGGATGAAACGGTAAAGAATAAACTGATCAAGCTTCCGCTGGAGGTCAGCGAGACCGATCTGAAGCTGCTGGGTGCCGTTCTGAACGCCACCCTGACGGAGATCCCCGCCGAGAGCTTTACGCCCGAGCTGATCGACCGCGTCACCCGCAGCGCCGGAGCCGCGGCAAGTCTTGTGCCCATCATCGTCGATTTTGCAACGCACGTTCTGGACGAGTGTCACCGTTCGGAGGTTTACTTGACCGGTCAGAACCGCCTTTTGGGGCAGCCGGAATATCAGGATCTGAGCCGCGCACAGGAAATATTAAGCGCGCTGGACGAGGATACGATCTCCAATCTGCCTGCCAAGCTCGACGCCAACAGTCCCGTTCAGATTCTGGTCGGGCCGGAAAATGTGGCGCAGGAGCTGAAAAACACCTCCGTCGTTATGACGCGGTTTGATATCGGCGAGGGTATGCAGGGCATGATCGGTGTGGTCGGTCCGCAGCGTATGGATTATGCACAGATTACCGCAAGACTAAGCTACTTTGCCGAAGGGCTGGGCAGGATGTTCGGAAAGCAGGAGCTGCCCGAAGCAAAGAAGGAGGAATAACCGTTGGGTAAAAAGAAAACGCCGATAGACGAGGCTGTGGAGGAAACAGCCAAGCAGGAAACGGCAGAAAAGGAAACCGAAGAGGTCAAAGAAG
>JAEDKB010000150.1 GCA_016296045.1 Oscillospiraceae bacterium | reverse complement strand
TTACCACAGCAGGATTGATTTTCAAAATCACTGTCCGATATTTAGACTACCACTACTCAGTGCCGCGCATATCGCTACGGTCTCTTATTGCCGCAGTTGCTGCAGAAGTTTCATTTTCGATGGCGACGCAGGCGCGAATTGGTGCGATTTTTTTTCATTCTCCTCCATCATACCGATTTTTTTTAAAAAAAGCCCCACCCTTTTTGCCAAAAAGGGTGGGAAAATCAAAAAAAATTTTAAATATTTTGCTTGTGAGGCGGGTTTTGTAATATTTTTACTGTGTTATGTCTGATGCTTTCTCCGGGCTCCGTGAGGTCCGCGTTTCCAAATTTAGCGTTGCGGTAAAAGTGTAGTTGTGCTATGATGGAAGAAGACAACATCTTGATTTTAACTTGACGGAGGTTCTTATGAAAAAACGGCTTTTACTTCTTCTGATTCTTTCCCTGGTGTTTGTGACCTGTGCGTCCGGCTGCGGACAAAAGTCACTTCTGAATCCGGATAATCCGGTTGCATTGACCTTATGGCATGTATACGGGGAACAGGCCGATTCTCCCATGAACCGCCTGATCGATGAATTTAACAGTTCCGTCGGCAAAGAAAAAGGCATCGTCATCACAACGACGCTGATGTCCAACGCTTCGCAGATCGGGCAGAAGCTCCTGGATGCACAGGCAGAAAAACCGGGTGCTTTGGATATGCCTGACATGTTTTTTTGCCACAACAGCAACGCCGAGGAGCTGGGCGTGGATAATCTGATCGACTGGGAAACCTGCTTCAGTAAAGATGAAATGGGTGCCTTTGTCTCGGATTTTCTTCCGGACGGCATGGTGGATGACACCTTGGTCGTTCTTCCGGTTACGAAATCCACACAGCTTCTCTTTCTCAACGGAACGGAATTCGCGCGTTTTTCCAAAGCGACAGGCATAACCACGGATGATTTGGAGACCTGGGACGGCTTCTTTGAAGCTGCCGCGAAATATTATGAATGGTCTTCCGGCAAACCGTTCTGCGCTTTTGACTATCTGCTTCGTTCGGTAGAATTAAACGCGATTTCCTCCGGCACCGCCGCGGAAAGCCTCTACAAGGACGGCTGGTATGATTTCAGCAATAACGCGCTGAAGACCTCCTGGCTGCAATTCGCGAACGCACTGGTACAGGGGCATATCGTGATCTCCGATCTGTATTCCAACACGCAGGTTATGACCGGAGAAGTTGCCGGCGGTATGGGATCTTCCGCCAGCATTCTTTACTACAACGATACGGTTACCTATCCGGATAATACCACCGAACCGATGGATCTGCAGATCCTGCCGATGCCGCGCGCGGCCGGTGGAAAGATGCTCGCTTCGCAGGCCGGAGTCGGACTTTGCGCGCTCAAAACGACCGCACAGAAGCAGGAGGCGATTTCCGTCTTCGCGCACTGGCTGACGGATAGTGACCGCAATCTCGCGTTTGCCGCGCAAACCGGCTATATGCCCGTTACCTACGATGCTTTTGACGCGATCAAAGACTATGATTTTAACAATGCCGCTTTTGCGAGTCTGTACCAAACCTTCACGCAGGTACAGCAATCAGCCCGGATTCTCAGTGAGCCTTCTTTCGCCGGATTTTACGGCAAGACAAGAAGCCTCTACGAAGCGCTGCGTGCCAAACAAAAGGATTACGCAAAACACAGTGCCGGCGGTGCGGATACGGAGCAGCTTTCGGAACAAACCTGGAAGCTTTTTAAAGGAATTTCGTAACGGAGAGCAGAGCATAGGGTTATGAACAAATTACTGGGATATATTCAAACGCAGACCGGCAGCGGCACCATGAAGCGCAAACTTTTCCTTTATATGCTGCTTCTGCTGCTTTTCATTTTGCTGGTGCTCGCGTCCATGCTGTCTTTGATGGGTCAGTTCAAGACGCCGAAAGATTCTCTTTTGGAAACCTGCGAGCTGCAGCAGACTGTCTTCCAAAAGGATATTCAAATACATCGCAATCACTTGTCTATGATGGGAATTCATTTTTCGGAGGATCTTTCCTTCGGAATCGAGAGCTGGCTTTCCGAGCAGCATACGGATTTCTCTTCGCTTTTGAATTCCCATAAGAAGATGGAATCTCTGGAAGACTTCCTGTTTGACACGGTTCACCAGTATCTGATGCAGGCGGACTGTTCCGGCGCTTTTTTTATGCTCGATACCACGGTCAATACCTCCGCGCCGAATGCCGCGTCCTCAAAAAGCGGACTTTATCTTCAAATCAACGGTTATGAAATCGATCACCGCGAGGCTCTCTGTTATCGCGGGAGTTCCGAGGTCGCAAAGCAGCATGGCGTCATGCCGCACCGAAAATGGAAGCTCGAGCTTGACAGTGATGTCTTTTGGGGTTACGCGCTTGCCGCCCAAAAAGCTTCTCTTCCGCTTGACAATGCTTGTTCCTTTACGGATTTTATCACCTTGCCCGGCATGTCCGAACGCGCAATGCACATCGCGATTCCGATCACAGGCACGGACGGGACGTTTTACGGTGTCTGCGGTTTTGAAGTCTCCGAAAGCTATTTCAAGCAGAACTTTGCACAGCCAACTAAGCTTTCACACATGCTCGCGGTGCTTTCTAACAGCTATAAATCCGACAAGGCTGTTCTTGCAGACTTTTTCAGCTGCGGAACAACCGGCGGCTATTACTATCTCCCGAAAGAAAATCTTTCCGTCACAGATTTCAGCAAGGGTCTGTCCCGTTTTTCGGACGGTACGGACTCCTATGTCGGTGTGATCAGCACCTGTGAGGATCTTCATAGCAACAATCCGTTTACCACAGCCATCCTGGTTCCGGAGAAGGATTTTGCGGCAGAATCCCTGCACAATCTTCTGCGTCTTGGAATCCTTTTGTTCCTGCTTGTCGTACTTTCTGTGATCGGCTGTATTTATTTCACCCATCGCTTTTTAGTGCCGCTGCTGCGAAGTCTGGAGCAGATTCAAAAGGGCAATTTCCAAGCTCCTCGCATCAATATGGCTGAAATCGATGACCTTTTGGACTTCCTTGCCCAAAAGGACGGTGAAACGGAGAAGGAAATCAAACAGCTGCAGGAGGAAATCAATCGTCTGGTTCAAACGCAGAACAGGGAGATTAACGAGGAAGAATATCGGCATTTTCAGGACTGCCTCGCGAATCTCACCGGAAAAGAGCTGGATATCTTCAATCTGTATCTTGACGGCAAAACCAGCAAGCAGATTCAGGAAATCTGCGCCATTACTTCCAATACGCTCAAATACCACAACGCCAATATCTACAGCAAGCTCGGGATTAAATCCCGCAAAGAGCTTCTGGCCTACGCTATTATGATGAAACAAAAAGAACGACAGGATGCGCGCCCTTAACCGCACGGGGCGCACCGCCTCCGATAAAAGCAGCGGGTCTCCCATATATGGGAGACCCGCTGCTTTTATACTTTTATGCCTGCCGGCTTATTTCGTGACCGAAATCGGACTCAGCACGATTGAGCCATCCATGCCGCTTACCGATACAGAATATGTCCTGACTTCTCCTGTTTCGTCCTCATAGGAAACGCCCCAGTTTGGGATGCTGCCGTAAAATACTCCCTGCACGACCAGCGGGCAATCCGGCATCAGCTCCTTTTGCTTATACATGCTCTTGGTTTGGAACAGCACATTACCGTCCTCATCCGCATCCACAAATTCAAGATTCAGTACGCGAAAATTCTTCAGTGGTTTTTGCGCGAAGAACGCGACCTTCGCGGCACTCTCCTCCTCCGAAAGAATATATTCGTCATGGCTTTGGTATCCCGCAACAAAGAAATCCTCCCATGCTGCGCGCAAAACAGCCGGAACGCCCATAGGATCTACATTTTCCGATTCGTATTGCGAAAACGGCGTCAGTGGAAGCATGGCAATCTTCTTTTCCAGCTTCGCCTCTTCACTTTGAAACTCGTCCGCACTGATTTGCTCGGAAGCCGCCGGATCCCACTCTCCGCTTGTATTGCAATAGTGCTGCAGCCGGACCTCGTCACCGTCCTCCTGATCGTAGGTAAACCAGTAGCCGTCGCAGTCCAGCCCCCTGCCGTCCTTCGAAAGCTTGTAATCGGCGAGAATATAATGTGCGGCGCCCGCGGATGCCCGGTTAAAAAAGTGTCCGTCATCTGTCCAGTCATAGCGGTTTCGTCCCCAGCCCTCCAGAATATTCAGCGCCTCTCCGTCCGCAAGGGTATATACCGCCTGCACGATGCTGCCGCTGTAGCTCACGCCGTTTTCCTGCTCATACTTTCCGGCAGCGGAGATTTCTCCGATCAAAAGCTCCGGCACACCGTCATCGTTGAGATCCTTGAGAAGATAACCGCAGCGATAAGGTGCTTCCGCGGCCATAGCCGCCCCATCCAGTGCGGACAGTAGATCAATGGCGCTGTTGATGCCGACCGGTCCGGTCATTTCTGTAATCTCCCCGGTTCCCAATAACAGTTTGGCATACGCGTCCAAAACCTCTGTATAAGCCTTCGGTATTTCATAGTTTTCCGTTTTCTCGCCCACGGAATTGACATCGTCTGCAGGCTTCTGCTCATTTGTACATGCGCAAAGCAGCAGCAGCAAAATCATCATACCGAAACAAATAACTCTTTTCCCTCTTCGTTTTAATGTCATCGTCAATTTCCTCCTTTAACTTTCGGTTTCTCCAATGGATTCTGCCGGAATCCTTCCAGCAAAGCGCCGTACAGCTGAGCACCGCGCTGCTTTCGTTATTCCGCTTTTTTCACCATGCAGCCTTTCTTAAAGAAACAGATCGCATATTT
>JAEDKB010000005.1 GCA_016296045.1 Oscillospiraceae bacterium | reverse complement strand
TTTCTATGTTTCAATCCTTCTTGTAAACTATCATGTCAACTACCGCCTTTATAACAAAAAATTAACAACAATATTTTTTTAATGCAAGTTCATACTATGATTGAGGAAATCACATTACTGATTTCTCAAAACAAAAAAGGAGATGAAATGAAATGAAGAATAACAACCAGATTAACGTTCCTGAAGCAAGAGACGCGATGGACAAGTTCAAGATGCAGGCAGCCAGCGAAGTCGGCGTCAACCTGAAGAACGGTTACAACGGCGACCTGACCTCCCGTGAGGCCGGCAGCGTCGGCGGCCAGATGGTCAAGAAGATGATCGAGGCTTACGAGCGCAATATGCAGTAAGAAAAAAGAACGGTAGCCCGTAAAGGCTACCGTTTTTTCTGCAAATCAACCCATTTTTGCCTGGATATCAGACAAACGATTGAGCGCTTCATATAGTGTTTCATCCTTCTTTGCAAAGTGCAGACGGATAATATCAGGAACGCCTTCCATGAAGAATGAAGTGCCCGGAACGGCTGCAACACCGACCTTTTGTGCCATTTCTTCGCAGAATTCCACATCGGTCTGTCCCTTTTTCAAAAACTTTCCGATATTGGCAAGCACAAAGTAGGTTCCCTGCGGATCGGTATACTCAATTCCGAGGTTGTCCAGACCCTCCGTAAAGATCTTTTTCATATGTGCGTAATGAGCGCCGAATTCTTCATAATAGCTGTCAGGCATCTCTAAACCCACAACGGCGGCTTCCATCAGCGGGGACGGAGCGCCGACGGCATTGAAATCGTGGTATTGCTTGATACGATCCATAATCGGCTTCGGTGCAATCGCATAGCCCAGCCGCCAACCGGTAATGGAATAGGTCTTGGAAAGAGAGCTGCAAGAGATCGTTCTCTCCCACATACCGGGCAGACTGTTCATATAGATATGCTGATGCGGCTCATAGACGATGTGCTCATAGACTTCGTCCATAATGACATAGGTATCATATTTGATTGCCAGCGCCGCAATCTGTTTCAGCTCCTCCATGGTAAAGACCTTGCCGCTGGGATTGGAAGGATTGCAAATCAGAATTGCCTTTGCTCCCTGCTTAAAAGCATCCTCCAAGACATTGGCATCATAGCAGAAGGTCGGAGGAATCAACGGAACAAAGATCGGCTCGCAACCGACTAAAAGGGTCTGCGCTCTATAGTTTTCAAAATACGGCGAAAACATAATCACCTTATCGCCGGGATTCGTGATAGCAAAGAGCGTATCGACCATTGCTTCGGTGGAACCGATGGTTACCACCATCTCGGTTTCCGGATCCAGCGTACGCCCCATCCACTTGCCGCACTTTTTTGCAAGCGCACGGCGGAAATTCGGCGCGCCCATCGTAATCGGGTACTGATGAGGACCGAGTGAACTGACTTCCGCAAGACGGTCGGTCAAGGCTTTGGGCGGATCAAAATCGGGAAAGCCCTGCGCCAGATTGATCGCGTTGTTTGCAATCGCAATTCTTGTCATGCGACGGATCACGGAATCGGTAAAATATTGGCATTTTCTGCTCATTTCCTGCATATTGATTACCTCGATTCTATCAGTTTAACCCCAGCTTCTCGCCCGGGACGGTATGAATACCGTTTTGAGAAAGAACGGAATGAAGACGTTTTCCGTCCGATACACGGAAGACCATATATGCGTCTTTTTCTCCATGCGTAAAGAGGGAGTACATATATTCAATGTCAATTTTTTCGTGCGCCAGGAGATCCAAAATTTTAGACAGACTGCCCGGCTCATCCGGAACGGCTACAACAGTGACCTCGTTGACGCTGACGATGCAATTATGTTTTGCCAGCGCGTCTTTTGCCGTCTGAATATCGCTGACAAGCATACGCAGAATTCCAAAGTCCGTTGTGTCTGCAATGGTAAGCGCACGAATATCCACGCCTGCATCATGCAGGGCTTTGGTAATGGATGCAATTTTTCCGGATTTGTTTTGCAAAAAGACGGATAATTGAAGTACCATAGGACATCCTCCTTAGTCCAAAAGCTTGCGTTTGTCAATCACGCGGACAGCCTTTCCTTCTGAGCGCGGGATGGAATTCGGCTCAAGCAGCGTCACTTTCGCATTCAGCCCAAGCAGCGTCTTTAAGGCGGCGGAAAGCTCCTTTGCCCGTTCGGCAAGGCCGCGAACGGTATCCGAGAATATTTCATTGCTGATTTCAACCTGCACCTCAATGCTGTCGAAGTTGTTCGCACGGTCTACAATGATTTGGTAATTGGCGCTGTAGCCTTTTTCCAGCAAGACGGTTTCGATCTGCGAGGGAAAAACATTGACGCCGCGAATAATCAGCATATCATCCGTACGTCCGCGAGGCTTGCTCATTTTCACCAGCGTTCTGCCGCACGAGCACTTTCCCCTTGTAATCACACCGATATCGCGTGTGCGATACCGAAGAATCGGGAAGGCTTCTTTTGTGATGCAGGTGAAAACCAACTCTCCCTGCGTTCCCTCGGGAAGCACCTCGCCGGTATCGGGGTCGATAACCTCAACAATAAAGTGGTCTTCGTTGATATGCATTCCGCTCTGTTCACAACATTCAAAGCCGACACCGGGGCCGATGACTTCGGTCAGGCCATAGATGTCAAATGCCTTGATTCCAAGCTGATCTTCGATCTGGCGGCGCATTTCATTTGTCCAAGGCTCAGCACCAAAGATACCCGCTTTCAAATGCAGATCGTCCTTTGTCATGCCGTTGGCATGAAGAACCTCTGCAATGTGCAGTGCATAAGAAGGCGTGCAGCAAAGAATTGTTGCGCCAAAGTCATGCATGACCGTAATCTGGCGCTGGGTATTACCGGTGGAAGCCGGAATGGTTGTTGCGCCAAGCCGCATGGCACCGCCGTCTGCGCCAAGACCGCCGGTAAACAGGCCGTAACCGTAGGAAACCTGAACGATATCCTCGTTGGTACAGCCTGCCGCAGTCAAAGCTCGTGCGCAGCAATCGCTCCAGATCTGCAAATCCTTCTCGGTATAACCGACAACAATCTGCTTTCCGGTGGTTCCGCTGGAAGCGTGCAGACGAACAACCTCCTTCAGCGGAACGGCAAACAAGCCGTACGGATAGGTATCTCTTAAATCTTTTTTATAGCTGAACGGCAGCTTGTGCAGGTCTTCAATTGAACGAATATCGTCCGGCGATACGCCTGCGGCTATCATTTTTTCTCTGTAAAACGGAACATTTTCATAAACACGCCGAACCGTCTTTACCAGGCGCTCGTTTTGCAGGGCAACAATGGTCTCACGGGAGGCGGTTTCGATTTCCGGTTGATAATATCTTTCCATAATCATCCTTATGTATTTAATCCAAGCTCAAAGGCTTTTTTATTCATTTGCAAAAATTTTGCAGGAACGCTGACTTCTATTGCATTCAGCCATGCTTCTTTGCTGAAATCAAAGTATTTCGACAGCCTGCCCATCAGGACAAGGTTGACCGCTTTGGATGAGCCTGCCTGCTCCGCAAGAGAAAGCGCATCAAAGGCATCAACGTCAAAGCCGGCAGCGCACATTTTATCCACAAGCCTTTCCGGATACTCCGCAGCGCCGGTAATGACAGGCATTGGATTGATCTGCTGCGTATTGGTGACAATTTTCCCGTTCGTACGGAGGTATTCCGTCCACCGTGCGGCTTCGAGAAGCTCAAAGGAAACAATAAAATCGGCTTCGCCCTTATCGATCACAGGAGAGCAGACGCGATCGCCGTAGCGAACATAGGTAACAACACTGCCGCCGCGCTGACTCATTCCGTGAACTTCAGACACCTTGACATCGTAGCCTTCGGTCAGGAGGAGTTTGCCGAGGAGTTTACTTGCAAGCAGACTTCCCTGCCCGCCGACACCGACAATCATAATGTTTTTTGTTTCCATATTCACCCCTCCTGTAAAGCGCCGAATTTGCAAAGCTGGCGGCAAACGCCGCAGCCGGTGCAAAGTGTGTTGTCGATCACGGCCTTGCCGTCAACGATACTGATTGCAGGGCAGCCGATCTTCATGCACATCTTGCAGCTCTTGCACTTTTCCGAATCGACCTTCAGCGGCGCGTTGTGCTTGACGTATTTCAGAAGCGCACACGGTCTGCGGGAGATGATCACCGAGGCTTCGTCGGCAGCAAGCTCTTCCTTGATTGCTTCTTCGCACTGAGCAAGATTGTACGGATCAACCACGCGCACACGGCGAATGCCAAGCGCATGGCAAAGCGCTTCCAAATCCACCTTCGCCGCCGGATCGCCCTTCAGATTAAAGCCGGTGGTGGGATTCTGCTGATGTCCGGTCATGCCGGTAATGGAATTATCCAAAATAATTACCGTGCTGTTGGAGTCGTTATAAGCAATATTGACCAGACCGGTCATGCCGGAGTGCATAAAGGTGGAATCACCGATCACAGCAACCGTGTTCTTATCCGTAGCGCCGTTATTTGCTTTATTGAAGCCGTGAATTCCGGAAACGGAAGCGCCCATACAGATGACACTGTCAATCGCATTCAGCGGTGCGACCGCGCCAAGTGTATAGCATCCGATATCACCGATGACGTTCAGTTTCAGTTTTTTCAGCGTGTAGTAGATTCCGCGGTGCGGACAGCCGGCGCACATGACCGGAGGACGCGCGGGGATGTTCTCATCCAGAGCACTTCCCTTCGGGCTTTCCATCCCCAGAGCTTCGGCAATTAGATTCTGAGAAAGCTCGCCGATATTGGAAAAGAGATTCTTTCCTTCAACATTTATGCCGAGCGTTTTACAATAGCTTTCAATAAAGCCGTCCAGCTCTTCAACCACCACGACGCGATCTACGGACGCGGCAAAATCCTTGAGCTTCTGATCGGGCAGCGGCCAGATCATGCCGAGCTTCAAAACGCTGACATCGTCCTTGCAGACCTCGCGGACATACTGATAGCTGGTGCTGGAGGTGATGATGCCGAGCTTTCGATCCGTTCCCTTTTCCCAACGGTTGAAATCGGCGGTTTCGGCATATTCGGCAATGGCTCGCAGCCGCGCTTCCACAATGGGATGGCGCTTTTTGGCAAAACCGGGCATCATAATATATTTCGGAGGATTTTTTTCATACGGTTTCTGCGCTGATTCCATCCGGTCAGACAGCTTAACAATGCTTTGAGAATGTGCAACACGGGTACACATTTTTAACAGCACGGGCGTGTCAAACCGTTCGGAAATCTCATAGGCAAGCTTTGCAAAAGCAATCCCTTCGGCAGAGTCAGACGGCTCCAGCATAGGCAGTTTTGCCGCTTTTGCATAGTTTCTGGAATCCTGCTCGTTCTGAGAGCTGTGCATGCCGGCATCGTCTGCAACGCCGATGATCATTCCTGCGTTTACGCCGGTATAGGAAATCGTAAAAAGCGGATCGGCAGCAACATTCAAGCCAACGTGCTTCATGCCGCAGAAGCTGCGCTTTCCGGCAAGGGACGCGCCGAATGCAGCTTCAACGGCTACTTTCTCATTCGGAGCCCATTCGGCATAGATTTCCGAATACTTTGCCGCACATTCCGTAATTTCGGTGCTGGGTGTGCCGGGATAGCTCGACACAAAAGAGCATCCGCCTTCATATAAGCCTCGCGCAACCGCTTCGTTGCCGAGCATTAACTGTTTCATTCAGCCGCCTCCATTATCATTAAATTCTGCAATGAAATATGTACGCTGTATCAATTAGAAGTTTGCGCTTCCACAAGCCGTCCGTGGCAATACTTTTTTCGAAGCGCCGGTTTCTCAATTTTTCCCGTGGGATTTCTGGGGACGGTTTCAAAGATGATTTTGCGCGGACGCTTATATCTCGGCATCGCCTGACAGAATTGATTGATTTCGTCCTCAGTGCACGTTACGCCGTCCTTCAGTTCAATGATCGCCGCCGCAATTTCCCCGAGTCGGGCATCCGGCAGACCGATCACGGCAACATCCTTGATTTTTTCATTCGAGCGCAGAAAATCCTCAATTTGCACCGGATAGAGATTTTCGCCGCCGGTAATAATCACGTCTTTTTTGCGATCAACCAGATAAATAAATCCGTCCGAATCGTATTTTGCCATATCGCCGGTGTAAAGCCAGCCATCCTTGAGCACCTCATCCGTGGCCTCTTGATTCTTATAATAGCAAAGCATAACACCGGGGCCGTGTACGATCAGTTCGCCGACCTCGTCGCCGGTAACAGGTTCGCCGTTTTCATTTACGATTTTTGCCTCCCAGCCAAAACCGGGCTTGCCGATTGCGCCGACCTTGTCAATGTTTTCTACGCCGAGGTGGACACATCCCGGGCCGATTGACTCGGACAGACCATAGTTTGTGTCATACTGATGTGCCGGAAAATACTGTTTCCAGCGTTTAATCAGGCTGGGCGGAACCGGCTGAGCGCCGATATGCATCAAACGCCACTGATCGAGCATATAGTGCTTCAAATCCACCTTGCCGCTCTCAATCGCATCTAAAAGATCCTGTGCCCAGGGCACCAGCAGCCAGACGATTGAGCAATGCTCCTCCGTTACGGCTCGGAGAATCCATTCCGGCTTTACTCCGCGCAGAAGGACGGCGCGGCTTCCGGAAATCAGGCTGCCGAACCAGTGCATTTTCGCTCCGGTATGGTATAGGGGTGGAATACAGAGAAAGACATCATTCCTCTGCTGACCGTGATGCGCCTGCTCCGTAATGCAGGAATGCACCAGCGCTTTATGATTATGCAAAATTGCTTTCGGAAATCCGGTGGTTCCGGAGGAAAAATAAATCGCGGCATAATCGGTCTCCTCCAGGAAAACCGGAGGTGCCGTGGGTGCGCAGTAATTGACCAAATCCAGATAGGATTCCGCAAAAGAAGGAACCTTGCGTCCGACATAAAACATCATCTTGACGCGCTTCATGTGATCTACAATCGGGGTAAGGCGTTCTGTGAATTCCGGGCCGAACACAAGAACCTCAACATCTGCCAGATCGACGCAGTATTCAATCTCCTCGCTGGAGTAACGGAAATTCATCGGCACGGCAATTGCGCCTGCCTTTAAAATGCCGAAATAGATCGGGAGCCATTCCAGACAATTCATCAGCAAAATGCCGACCTTCTGACCCTTCTTGATGCCGCGGCTGAGAAGCAGATTCGCGAAACAATTCGCTTTCTGATCGAACTGCCCCCATGTGATCTCTCTGCGATAAGGCAGATCGGGACGGGTGTTTTCAATCAGGCTGAAATCGCGCCATGTGATTGCGCGGTCACGTTCTTCCGAAGGATTGATCTCAACAAGAGCAACCTCCTGACCGTACAATCTCGCGTTTTTCTCAAGAAAATCCATTATGACCATTTTATATTTCTCCTTTGTAAAAAAAGTCCTCTGCAATCATGCAGAGGACGAGAAAATCCCGTGGTACCACCTCTATTGGGTCTCAGCGGATGAAAAAACATCCTGCGCTGTAACGGGCGCGTCCGGTTCTGCCTACTGTGAATTCAACAAAACGCTCAGAAAGGTATTCAGCTTACACACTGCCGCTGCCTTGCACCAAACGCCAGCTCTCTGAGGTGTTTTTGCAAGCTTACTTGTTTTCGTCAATGCTTTGTCTTATTTATTGTTACTTTATCACTTTTCATCATTGAAGTCAAGCATTTATCGAAAATTATACCGTCGGCGGAGGGCTTTGCAGGACATAGCCGTTCATATTGGCATAAGCAACCAGTGTATTCAAATCATCTCGAATCTCTATCGTGTGAAGCGCGGTGGTTCTTCCCTGCTTAATGCACCGCGCCGTTGCGATCAGTTTTGTCCCCTTTGCCGGACTTAAGTAAGAAATATCCGCGTGCAGAGAAATCGTGTTGGTGCACTGTGCAAAGGCATTTGCCGCAACCGCTGCGGTAAAATCCGCAAGGGTAAAAATCGCTCCGCCCATTACCGTGCCCCGTGCATTCAGATGCTCCGGCGTGATCGGCATTTCACAAACCGCAAAATCAGGCTGTGCAGAAACAATTCGGATATTTGCCTGATTCGTGGCAAACCGGTCGTGGGAAAAGGCTTCCTGAATTTCAGTTAAAGATTTCATCATCAGACTCCTTTGTGATCGGCATATCAAAGCCTTCGCTGGTGCTTAAAATGACAAGCTCATCCGCAGCGGAAACCTGCACGACATACAGCGTTTGTCCGTCTGACGCAGTAAGTCCGGTTACGCGGAGCAGATTCTCGGAAAGAAACTCCGTTTGCAGAGAACTGTCATCTATCATTACCCTGCTGTAAGGGGTGAAATGCTCCCCCATGATAAAATAAGCGTTTTCCTCCTCCGGATCCTGCGTGACAGAGTGGATTGTAATATCCTCCACATCAAATCGCATGGACAGTACCGGCGGCTCGGAAGTTTCTTCTTCCAGATAGTTTTCACCGTAAAAGGCATCATATTCCAGAACAGACAGTGCGTCCTGATATTCCGCATCATCATCGGCGCCATATTGATATGTCTGATGCAGGCGGAAAATCGTTCCTTCATGAATATTGCAGAAATCCATTACATAGGCAGCAAGCTGATAGGTTTGCAGATCACGGTCTATGTTGTCAATTCTGAAGTTTGCCCACAAAACGTATTCCGTTGTCTGTGTCGTTCCGTTGCTCAGCTCCTCCTGCTGGATATGAAAGCTCGGAAGATGATCTCCGTAAAAAACAACAACCGTCGGCTCGGAAAACCTCAGTATTTCACGAGTCAGTTGCCCGACAAAGGCATCACATTCCCGAAGCTGACCGAGATAATACTCAAAGCCGTTCTGCCTTGACTCCTCTGCAAAACCGGAAGTCGTTATTACGGGCGCGTCCTCCAAGGGCATTGTCGGATACTTTCCGTGAGGCTGCACCGAAACAGCAAAAACAAAATCTTTTTCCTTCGTAGAATTCAGTGCTTTCATAATCTCCTCGGTAAGCACAACATCCTTCGCCCAGCCTCGCGGATTCAGTTCGATATCATCCATATACTCAAGCGATGTAAAACTGTCAAACCCGAGATTGTTATAAACAATATTCCGATCGTAAAACGTTGCGTTATTATTATGAATCGCGTGCGTTTCATATCCGATCGACCCAAGCACCGACGCGATAGATTCCGACGATGTGGTGTTGACAATCGTCATATAAGGGTATTCCCCTACGCCGAAATGATTCAAGTTCATTCCGGTCAGAATTTCAAACTCTGTATTCGCGGTACCGGCACCAATCGCAGGAACGCTTAACAGTCCGGACGGATAATTCTTTTTCAGATGCGAAAAGTACGGTATCGGATTCTCTTCGATCTCAATATCCTTCATATAACCGGGATCAAAAAAGGATTCCAACTGTACAAAAACAATATTCGGCGTGATATTTGAGGTCTGCGGCAGCTCTTGCTGCTCATCAATGATTGATTCAACCTCATCGGGAGTATAGACCTCCGGTTCCTGAACGCCGCCGGTCAAAAGGCTGGTAGAAAAAGAATAGGCAAAGCCGTTATTGTGATATGCACGCGGGAGATTGTCAAACTGATTCGGGCGGTCAAGAAGTCCGCCGTTATACAGCAGAACGGTTGAAAGAAACAACAGCAGGGCAATAGCAAAAACGTGTGTCGCAGCAAAGAAAAGTGATCTCTGATATTTTTTGGAACGGCTCCAGAGCAGAAAAACCAAACCAAGCAGAGCAGAAATCCCAAGCATTATCAGGATCAGCTCCGTATGGCTCAAATATTTTTCAAAAATATCTCGAACGGAAGACATCAGCCAGATATCCGAGGCAGTCAACGGCATGGAACGGAATGTCAGAAGGATAAAATCCGTTACCGCCAGAGCAACCCAAACAGACGAAAACAGCATAAACCAAAATCTTTGCCGTTTGAAAAGGAGCGATAAGGAAAGAGAAAAGAAAATAATCAGAATGCCGTAAAGAAACAGCAGCGGAGAATCCACGATAAATAATACGGTATCATTTGGAGAACGACGTGCCAGCAGCTCAACAAACAGATTGATAATAAATGACGCAATCAGGAATTGAAACAGCTTCTTAAAGTTCTCGCGGTTGAACTGCTGTAAGAGCGCCTTAGAAAAAATCGGCTTCTTCATCCGGTATCCCTCCTTTCGCGAATTTGCTTTCAGTATAGCATTTTTTGTAAAAAATGCAACCGGATTCTTTTTTTCTGTTTTGTTGTCGATACTTTGCTTGCATCATAACAGGAACAGTGGTATAATATATTGGAATTTTTGATAACCATGACAGGTTTTGAAAGGAAGCAGATTAGAAAATGACAACCATCGATATTTATTCCGGCTTTTTAGGTGCCGGCAAAACCACTTTAATCAAAAAAATGATTAAAGAAGCCTATGTCGGGCAGCAGATCGTCCTGATTGAAAATGAGTTCGGCGAAATCGGCATTGACGGCGGCTTTATGCAGGAAGCCGGCATTCAGGTCAATGAGATGAACTCCGGCTGCATCTGCTGCTCTCTCGTCGGTGATTTCGGTAAAGCTCTGACAAAGGTCATTTCCGATTTTCACCCCGACCGTATTCTGATTGAGCCTTCCGGTGTCGGAAAACTCAGCGATGTCATTGCCGCCGTCCGGCGGGTTCTGACGGATGATGTTGCACTCGGCTGCTTTGTTACCGTAGCTGATGCCAACAAATGCAAGGTATATTTGAAAAATTTCGGTGAATTCTACAGCAATCAGGTGGAAACTGCCTCTGCAATCATTCTCAGCCGCACCGGTTCGATTTCAGAGGACAAGCTCGACACAGCCGTTTCCCTGCTGCGTGAGCACAACAAAAATGCGGTGATTATCACAACCCCGTGGGATCAGCTCAGCGGTAAGCAGATTCTGGACGCAATGGAGCATCAGAATTCTTTGACCGAAGAGCTTTCTCAGATGATCGAGCATCAGCATCGGCACGAGGACGACGAGGAATGCGACGATCCCGACTGCTCCTGCCACCATCACCATCATGACGACGATGACGCGCATGAGCATGAACACCATCACCACCACCATGATGAATCGCACGAGCATCATCACCACCATGACGACGATGAAGCACACGAACATGAACATCACCACCATCACCATGACGGTGAGGAATGTGATGATCCCGACTGTTCCTGCCACCATCATCATGATGAGGAAGCGCATGAACATCACCATCACCATCATCATGGACATGATGCAGATGAAATCTTCCAGAGCTGGGGCGTTGAAACGCCCAAAAAGTTTACACAGGAGGAGATTGAGAGTATTCTTCGCGCTCTGGATCAGGACGAAAGCTACGGAATTGTCCTGCGCGCAAAAGGCATTGTGCCTTGCACCGACGGAAGCTGGCTGCATTTTGACCATGTTCCCGGAGAAATTGATGTGCGCAGCGGCTGCGCTGCAGTTACCGGCCGCCTGTGCGTCATCGGCTCTAAGCTGAAGGACGACGAAATCGCCGCTCTGTTCGGAGTATAAGGAGAACACCATGCCAATTCCCGTATATTCTTTTACCGGTTTTCTGGATTCCGGAAAAACCAAATTCATACAGGAAACGCTTTGTGACGAACGGTTTAATGCCGGTGAACGCACGCTTCTGCTCATCTGCGAAGAGGGCGAAGAGGAATACGATATATCCAAGTATCCCTATCAGCACGTCTATCCCGAAGTAATCGACCAGGAAGCCGTTACAACCGAGGAGCTTGAAGCGCTGTTTCGCAAGCACCGTGCGGAGCGTGTTGTCGTTGAACTGAACGGTATGCTTCAAATCGGGCCATTTTATCAGAAAATGCCGGAAGCGTGGCAGATCGCGCAGGAGGTTATGTTTGCCGACGGCTCAACCATTATGAGCTACAATGCCAATATGCGCTCTTTGGTTGTAGACAAGCTTTCCGGATGTGAAATGGTTGTTTTTAACCGCGTTCCGGTCGGTTCGGATATCATGCCGCTGCATAAACTTGCCCGTGCGCTGAACCGCCGTGTCGGAATTATGTATGAATACACGAATGGACGCGCCGACTTTGACAACATTGAAGATCCGCTCCCCTTTGATATCAACGCTCCGGTTGTTGAAATTGCCGATGATGATTTTGCGCTTTGGTATCGCGATATCAGCGAGGATCCCAAAAAATATAACGGTAAAACCGTGAAATTCAAGGCACAGGTTGCCCGTCTGAAAAAAGACCGGGACGGTTTTTTTGCCCCGGGACGGTTTGTGATGACTTGCTGTGTGGAAGATATTCAGTTTATGGGGATGCCATGTAAATATGACCGCTCAGATCAGCTACACGCCCGTGATTGGGTGATGGTTACGGCCTCTGTCACCACACGTTTCCATGCAATCTACCGCGGAATCGGCCCTGTATTGACCGCAATTTCTGTTGAGCCGGCACAAGCGCCTGCAAACGAGGTCGCAACCTTTTGATTGCAGCATACGCAAAATCCCGACTGAAAGAGGCTTTCTTTCAGTCGGGATTTATCTTTTCAAGTGAGATGCAAATACACCGAACAAAGAAGAATTGATGCTTATGCAAACGGCTTGCCCTTCAGAACGACATCGCGGATAAAGCGGAAGGTTTCTTCTTCTCCGTTATCGCGGAGCATCGTCAGGATGAAGATCAGTTGGTTCTTTGTTTCCGGGTGCATCATGGAAACATCGCGGATTTCAAGCGAACGCAAAAAATACTCCAGCGCATCGCCGTCCCTATAATCTTTTCCGTGATAGATTTTGCAAGCGGCAATTCGATCCATGCACATTTCCACAAAATATTTGCGGGGCATCCGGACAGGCGCATAGCATTTTGTCTCAATATTCAGATCGGTCCAGTATTCAAAATGATGCTTGTTTCTGCCCTTGTGGTGCATCCACGCAGTCGAATAGCCGATCAATTCACGTTCGCGGGAATTTGGGCTTCTGGTGCCTTGATAGTATTTTACACCGCTGATAAATTCAGCCGGAGAATACTTCGACAAATCATGCGTCAAGCCCTGCCAATACAGGCCGACCGCAAAACAGCCTTTTCTGACAGCCCACCGATGTTTTGTTATTGTGCAAAAATGCTTCCATGCGTTCATTTTTGATTCCTCTGTTATTCCGACAGTGCCCTTTCCAGCTTTTGAAGCGCTTTTTTCTCAATTCTGCTGACATAGCTTCGACTGATTCCGCACTGTTGTGCAATTTCTCTCTGCGTCAGGGGCTTTTGATTTCCGATTCCGTAACGCATAATGATAATCTTCTTTTCCCGCGGATCCAAATGACTGTCGATCATCTCATAGAGCTTTGCGTAAATTTCTTTATCGGACAGTTGCTCAAACAAATCATCGTCCGAGCAGATGACATCCATCAGCGAAAGCGCCGTTCCATCCTTCCCTGTTTCAATATAATCGGACAGAGAAACATCGGACGCGCTCTTCTTCTGACTGCGGAAGTACATCAGAATTTCGTTCTCGACACACCGCGCCGCATAGGTTGCAAGACGCGCACCCTTGGAAGAATCAAAGGTCGAAATTCCTTTAATCAGACCGATCGTTCCGATCGAGATAAGATCTTCCTGATCGGAGGTCTGTGTGTAGTATTTTTTCATGATGTGGGCGACCAGACGCAGATTCCGTTCAATCAGAATATTTCGCGCATCTAAGTCTCCCTGCGCGGCAAGCGAAAGATAATGCTGCTCCTCCTTTGCGCTCAGCGGTTTCGGAAATGAGCCGGTTCCGTTGGAAAGCCGAAGAGAATAGA
This sequence comes from Oscillospiraceae bacterium, assembly GCA_016296045.1. Classification (GTDB taxonomy): domain Bacteria; phylum Bacillota; class Clostridia; order Oscillospirales; family Oscillospiraceae; genus JAZOXB01. Next base: position 9,639 of record JAEDKB010000005.1, on the reverse strand, counting down.
GGATACTGCTCAGCATAAGCCAGACAGCCGCACCCAGCATGCAACCACCTCCGAATCAGCATATTCGGAGGCTGCAAGTCCATATGTCCGTTTTTATCAGAATTCTCGATGCACAAGCTCGCGTGCCAGTCCGATCAAAAAATCGGCATTGTCAAACGAATCCAGTGCGTGAACCGCCTTTTCCGTTTCCCTTGCGACCATCTCCTTGCAGGTCTCTACACCGTAAAGACGGACAAAGGTATTCTTGTTTTTGTCCACACCGGTTGCTTTGCCGAGTTTGCCCGCATCGCCGATCACATCGAGAATATCATCCTGAATCTGAAAAGCCAAGCCCAGGGAATCGGCATACTGCGCTGCCGCAGTCTGCTGTTTTGAGCTTCCTCCGGCGGCAATCACGCCGAGCTGGCAGGCTGCACTGATCAGCGCGCCGGTCTTTCTGGATTGGATGTCTATGACTTCCTGCTCCGTACAGATGCGCGTTTCGGCATCCATATCCAGCACCTGTCCGCCCACCATTCCCATTTCTCCGGCGCAGAGAGAAAGCACACGCACGGCTTCCACGATCCGCTCCGCAGGAAGTTTTGCAGATGCCAACTGCCCAAAGGCGGCCGTCAGAAGCCCATCTCCTGCAAGAACCGCCGTTGCTTCTCCAAACACACGGTGGTTTGTGAGTTTTCCGCGCCGATAATCGTCATTGTCCATACAGGGAAGATCATCATGGATCAGGCTGTAGGTATGTACCATTTCCAGTGCCGCAGCAAACGGCAGCGCATTTTCGGCATTTCCGCCGCACAGCTCACAAAATGCCAGTACCATGACCGGACGCAGGCGTTTTCCGCCCGCAAGCAGGCTGTAGCGCATCGCTTCAAACAGTTTTTTCTGCGGCACGTCATTGGTAAAACAACGAGCTAAGTATTCTTCCGTGCGGTCCATATACCGCTGCATGAGATCATTCATCTGTAAACTCCGTTTCCTCCGGCGCACCGTCGTTCCCTTTGGTAAGCCGGACGATCTTCAGCTCCGCCTCATCCAGCAGCTTTGTGCATGATTTCACCAGGGCTGTCCCTTCTTCAAACAGGGAGAGCGCTTCTTCCAGAGGAACATCGCCGCGTTCCATTCGGCTGACAATCTCATCCAGGCGTTTCAATGACGCTTCAAAAGTCATGGATTGTTCTTTCATTCGAATACCTCCTGTACCTGTGCGGTCAGTTTTCCGTCAGACATCCGCACGGTCAAACTATCACCGCATTTTACGGCTTTAACGGACTTGACAAGTTGCCCGTTTTCTTTTAACGTGACGCTGTAGCCGCGTCCGAGCACCTTCAGCGGACTCATCGCGTCGAGCTTTGCCGTCAGCCGGACAAACTGTTCTCGGTTTTGGTTCAGTAATGCGGTCGAGGCTGCGCCGAGACGGCGATGCGTATAATCCAGACGCAAGCGCTGATCGTTCAAATAGTTGATCGGGCTGCGAAGAGAACGGGCGGATGCAAGGGAAGAAACCGCCTGACGTTCCTGTTTCAGCTTTTTCTGCATCAAGGTCAGAAGCAGGGAACGTTTCGCGTCCAACTGCTGCCGAAGCTCCAACTGATCGGGCACGGCAAGCTCCGCCGCGTTGGAAGGTGTCGCTGCGCGAAGATCGGCAACGAAATCCGAGATTGTAACGTCAGGTTCATGACCGACGGCGGAAATCACCGGAATTTCCGACTCCGCGATGGCGTATGCAACCCGTTCGTCATTAAAGGCCCAAAGATCTTCAATCGAGCCGCCGCCGCGTCCGGTAATGATTAAATCTGCAACTCGAAACCGATTTGCATATCGAATGGCAGCCGCGATTTCGCCGGGTGCTTCCTCGCCCTGAACGCGAACGGCGAGCAGCTTTACCTCACACAGAGGATAGCGTTTACGCAATATCCGCAGCATATCCCGAAGCGCCGCTCCGGCAGACGAAGTCACGATAGCGATGCGGTGCGGAAATTTCGGAAGAGGCTTCTTACGCTCCTGTGAAAACAGTCCCTGCGCCTGAAGCTTTGCTTTTAACTGCTCAAATGCAACGTGCAAATCACCGATACCATCCGGCGTCATATCCGCGCAATAGAGCTGATAAGCACCGTCACGCGGAAATACGGAGATTCTTCCGAAAGCAATCACCTTCATACCGTTTTCGGGACGAAAACGAAGACGAAACGCATTTCCCTTAAACATGACGCAGCGTATGGCACCGTTTGCATCTTTTAAAGAAAAGTAGTGATGTCCGGACGGATAGAGCTTGTAATTACTGATCTCTCCGCGAATAAATACCGCAGAAAGAAATTCATCCTCTTCAAAACGAAGTTTCAGATATTCGTTAATCTGAGAAACCTCATAAATCTGCTGCTGCATGGCATGCCCTCCAAGTCAGCACTGCGGTGCCGAGTGCGTTATCTGTAGCGTACTGCGGCGGACAGAAGGCGGCAGGAAGCGCCTGACAGCGTTCGCGCAGCATCGAGTTGGAAGCCACGCCGCCGGCAAAGACAACCTTGCAGCCCGGATACTGCTTTAAAGCGTTCTTCGTTGCCTCAACAATCGCGCCGATCAAGCAGCGAAGCGCATAGCCCGCCGTCTCTTCCGCTTTACCGGAATGATATTTTTCAACCTTATTCTGAACGCCGGAAAGAGAAAATTCCATATCCTTGACCTTCACGCGGAAAACCTCCCGATCGGACGCAGACCGGCTGAGCCGATCCAATTCCTTCCCTGACGGAAACTGCAATCCAAGCAGCTTTCCGGTTCGGTCAATCAGCTGGCCGGCAGAAATATCCGTTGTACCGCCGATCTTTTCGGCATGGACGCTGCATCCTTCCGGCGTTACATAAAGAAGCTCTGTTGTTCCTCCGGAAAGGTGCCATGCAAGATGCGGCTCGTCCATCAGCTCCATGTGCGCTGAAGAAAATAAGGATGCGGCAATATGCCCCTGCTGATGAGAAAAAGTGTATAACGGCAAATGCAGCGCAGATGCCAAAACCCTTGCCTGAGACTCGCCCGCCAGAAAGCACGGCATATAAGAGCCCTCCACCGCACGCGGACGGGTACTGACGCCGATGGCCTCCAGCGGAACCCTGCCAATATCAGAAAACAGCCTGTCGGTCAATTCCGGCAGGCGTTTGATATGTGCAAACAGCGCATCGCTCTGACGCAGACCGAGACTTCCCTGCTCTACATCCAGCAAACGCGATACGTTATGTCCCTGTGTGCCGTCAAAAACAGCAACAGAAGTCGTGTAATTACTGGTATCAAAAGCCAGTACGTTCATTCCTTGCTCTCCTTCAAAGCACGCGCAAAAGAGCCGAGGATACCGTTTACAAATGAAACCGTCTCCTCTTCTTCATACTTGCGCGTCAGCTCGACACATTCATTGATCGCAACGCCCGTAGGAACATCCTCCACATAAAGGATCTCATAAATCGCCAACCGAAGCGCCGCTTTGGTAAAACGGGAAATGCGGTGCAGATTCCAACCGATCGCGTACCGGGCAATTTGCTGATCAATCTCATCCTTGTGCTCCGCAACGCCTTCTACGCAAGCGCGGACATAGGCCATCTGCTTTTTGCTTGGACGTTCTGTATAGACATCATTTTCTGCGGCAAGGGCGTCGTAATAACCGCGCTCCATGCGCGAATCAATCGCCTGTGCAGGGGTCTGATCGGTATAGTCCAACTCATAAATCAGATGAGCGGCAAGTTCTCTGGCATTCGAGCGTGTCATAAGGTACTCCTTTTATGTACGGAATCAGGGGTGCTGAATGCACCCCGGAAAGCATTATTTTTCAGGATGTTTCGGTGTCGCAACACCGCAGACATTGACATTGACGCGGACAGGACGCTCACCGGTCATCGAGCTGACCTGTTCGCTGATCGCTTCCTGTACGTTCTTTGCGACGTTCATAACGGCCGAACCCATTTTAACGACCAGATTACAGGAAATGATCATGCCGTCTTCAGCGAATTCAACGCGGATTCCCTGCCCGAGATTCTTTTTACCGAGAATATTTGCAAGGTCGAAGTTAGAAGAAATGCTCAAGCCGTAAACACCTTCTACTTCACGCACCGCAAGCGCAGCGATTGACGCAATGACATCTTCGGAAATAAAAATCGTTCCGTCTTCCTGTTCGTGGATCAGATAATCTCTTTTTTCTGCCATAAAACTGACCGTCCCTTCTGTAGTGCGGTAATCAAACCACTTTTTATTCTCCTCTATTTTATCACATTTTCTAAAAATTACAATACCTTTATTCCACTCCGACAACACGAATATCCGACAAAGAATAATCCGTCTGCGACATCACGATATCCGCAAGAAGAGCAACATCCGATTCCGTCAGTCCATTTTCAGGCGCTGCGACCGCAAGCGATATTCCGTCATCGGTGATATATGCCACACAGTCTCGATAGCCTTTTGCGATGACCAGACTTTCAATTTCGGATTCCGCAAGGGCATCTGCAACGATTTCTTCCAGCTTTCTGCCGCTTAAGCCGGTATCTTCACCGTCTGCATAAGCAATCGTTTCCTGTAAAAGCGTGATTGCCTCATCTCTTGCCGTCTGTCTTGAAAGTCGCATCTGTGCAAAGCTCTCATCTCCGCTTTGCTGCGCATTGACAGGCAGCGAGTCATTTGTGCCCGAATCATTCATTACAAGGGTGGATTCGCCCAAAACCTTATCCGCATCCAATGTTTGCGTCAAGTCCGGTGTGCTGTCGTTGTATAACCAGTTCAGATAGATTCCGGCGCAGACCAGCACCAATACGCCTGCAATGATTGCATTCCGTTTCCAAGCCTTCATTTCAATTCCTCCATTATTTCATTTTAACAACTGTGATCTGGCTGCTGCTCAGTCCGGTCAATGCCGAAACAGCATGGATCAAATTGAGCTTGACCGCAGATCGTTCGGCTCCTTCGCATAGAATCAGAGCGCCCTGAAACTGCGGATACTCCACCGCAGATATCGCTGCTTTATCATATGCGCTGCCCTCGGACAAAATCACCGTTTTCCGCTGCTCACTTGTCTGCTCTTTTTCATCGCTTTTGTCGGTGGTTGTCTGCACGTCCGAATGATACTCGGTGCGGCATCCGCTTTGCAGTGTGAGCATGACCCGCACCTGCCCTGCCCCATCGACCATCGACAGCAGTTCCTCCAGCTTTTTCTCCATACTTTCGGCATAGTCTGTATCAGACAGCGTCTCCTCCGGCTGATGATCCTCTGTTGATTTTGATTTATCACTTGATGACGGCAGCAGAAGCAAAACAACGCCGATCACGATCAGCAGAAGGACAAATTTGTTTTTCTTCAAGAACTGTATGATCTTCTGCGGCACTTTATTCAACTGATCCATATAAGTTCCACTCCTGTTCCTCCAAGGGAATTTGAAAAGCAGTCACCAGATATTCCTTCATTTCGCCGATCCGATTAACCGGCATACTGCCGGTCAGCTTCACATGGATCGGAGCGGGAAGATCTCCGTCCGAAACCTCCACCTCCGCCTGAAGGATCCCTCCGAGCTCTGCGGCTTTTTCCTCAATGACCTGCTGCGACGTTTCTTTTACACATTCCGCAATTTTTGACTGTGCGTTTTCTTCAACGGCAGATGCGTCGAACTCATACTTTTGCGTGAAATGCTTCAGCGTCTCTGCTATATCATTCATATCAATATGCAACAGCGGTCGAATGACAACCAGCAAAATCAATACGCCTCCAATCAGTTTCACGGTTTTTTGCAGGGATTCCTTCCGAACAAAGACCATTGCCGGAACCGTAATCATGCAGACGGCAACAACGGAAACAAGGTAATTTCTGATTCCCTCCATCAGCCCACCACCTTGATAAAACATACACACGAAATCATCAGAAGAAAGCAGCAGGTGCCGCACATGGCGAGAAGATACCCCATTGCGCTGGAAAAGTTCTTTAACAGATTCACATGAGGCTTTAATCCGATCGTTCCGCTGATGGCTGAGGTCACCTTGAGCATGAGATATTGAATTCCAATCTGAAAAAAAGGTACAATGCAAATTGCAAGAACAACGATCAAGCCGAAAATACCGATACTGCTTTTCAGAATGGAGGCACTGGCAAGCAGGGTTTCAGACGCGTCTGATATGATACCGCCTACCACCGGAACCATGCCGGAAAGCGTAGCCTTTGTTGCACGAATTGCCGCAGCATCCGCAGCGCCGCCGATCACCCCCGTAACGGATAAAAAGCCGAGGAAAATATAGACAATGATTCGCAGACTTTTGGAGATCAGCCAGCCGATAAATTCACGAATTTCCGTCAGAAGCTCACTCGACAGCGCCGCCTCGGCCGCACAGATTGCCAGAAAAAAATACAGAGCCGGAATCAGCAGCTTTGAGATCAACTGCATCAGCAGCTCCGAAAACATGACCGTTCCTGCGTATAACGCAGAAGAGGAAGCCATTCCCCCGCTCATGGCCGATGCCGAGGCAAGAACGGGAAGCATCAGGGCGCTGTAGTCGCTGACGTTTTGCAGCGTATCTGTGGCAAGCGTTACCATTGTATTTGCGGTTCCGATAAAGACGGCACAGATTCCGAGCGCTCCGGCAACACTTACCGCATTTACGGCTTTTTTTGTCGGAGGCAGTTGCGCAACGGAGCAAAGCAGTACCAGCGTCAGAAGGATCGCGCACAGCCGAAGGGCGGATTTCAAGCTCTCGCCGCTTTTGCCCAATGCGTTAAAAACCGTCTCTTTTACGCTTTCCCAGAGGTCTGCAGAGCTGTCTGCACTGATATCCGGCATTACCTCAAGCGCATCGTCCGGAACTTCTTCTACGGCGTCGGTATCAATACCGGTCGTTTCCTCTGCAAAAACAACGGGTGATAAAAGAAGCAGCGTCATAATTACCAATAATATCCTTCGCATCTCAGCCTCCCGACATGCTTTGTACCATATCAATCACCGCCTCCAGAAGCGGAAGCGCAACATAAAGCGCAAGAATTCCGCCGCAAAGCTCGATCAGATTTGCTACTGCGTTCTCCCCTGCGTCCGAGCAGACGGTTGCACAAAGCTGTGTCAAAAGTCCGATTCCGATTGTTTTCAGCATCGGTGTCATAAGTGCCTTGTCCAGTTGTGCAAGCTCTCGCAATTTGGAAAAGAAATCAACCACCGGTTTTGCAAGCTGCAATAAGATCAGAGAGATCAAAATACAAGCTGCAATCGAAAGCAGCAGCGCAAGCTCCCGGCTTGTCTTTTTTAAAAGCGATGCTATGATAACAGTCATCACGCCGATCACAGCGGCCTGTATAAACTGCGCCATCAGAAATCAAACAGATTTTTAATCAGGTCAAACAACTGTGCTATTTTCTGGACGACAATCAGCAAAACAACCACCAGTCCTACCAACGTTGTCATGGTTGCCTGCTCCTCCCGTCCGGAACGAACCAGCACCTGATTCAGGATAGAAACAATAATACCGACAGCCGCAATTTTAAAAATCAGATCAATTTCCATACTATATCAACAAGATCGCAAGCGCGATTCCCATGCAAATTCCGAGTGCCGCATACCCTTTGGCAAGCGGTTTCTTTTCCGATTCGCACTCTTCCAACGTGTTTTTCAGTCGGTTTTGCGTCATTGTCAGCAGCCGATTTTCTCCTTCCAGATCATATCTGCCGAGATTTCCGAACAGTTCCAGCAATGCCATCTGCGCATCGGAAGATAGACACAGACCATGGGTCTGCTCCATGGCGGTTTGAATTGCTTTTGCTCGTGTGAGATCGTCTGCAAGCGCGTTTGCATAGCTCAATAGCAACTCCCCTGCCGTTCCGCCGACTCGCTCAGCGGTGATTTTGCACAATTCCGCAATCGGGAGCAACGTGTAATTCATCTCGCATTTTAGGAGTTCCAGCGCGTGAAGTAATTCGTTTAATTGCCGAATCTGTCGGTAAAACCGCAACGCTTTTCCAATACCGAAACCGCCCGCGCCGACGACAATGAGGATACTTCCAACAATTTTAAGCATTTGCAATCAACCTTTCTGTTTTCAAGCTGCGATTGGGAAGAATGACAATCAGGTTTTCAAATACACCGGCGGAAAGAAGTTCCCGATAGATCATCCGACTGTGAAGCTCCCCTAAACAGGAGGCGTGCGCTGTTGCTAAAAACCGGACACCGCAATAAGAAGCCTGTATCATCGCCCTGACATCTTCAAGCGCTGTGATTTCATCCAGAGCGATCCATTGCGGATTCATTGCACGCAAAAGCAATTCGATTGCCTCCGTTTTTTTTACGCCGGAAAGGACATCGCTGTGTTTTCCGAGGTCAAACTGTGCTTCGCCGTCTAAACAGGCCGCAAGCTCCATTCTCTCGTCTGCAACGCAAATCCGAAAACCGCAACGGTCAGAGAGAAGCCGAATTAGGTCACGAAGAAGGGTTGTTTTTCCTCTGCCCGGCGGACCGATGATCAGAGTAGAACACGGATGCGTCCAGAGAAAGCCAAAGGCACTCTCGGCAACGCCGAATAACTGGCGTGCAACTCTTAAATTTAATGATGAAATCTCACGAAAGGTATATAATTCTCCGTTTCGATAAACCGCTCTGCCGCAGATTCCAAGCCGATGACCGCCCGCAAGCGTTACAAACCCGTTTTTCAGCGTTTCCTGTGAAGAATAAACAGCCTGTCCGGTTGCTTTACCCAAGATCCAATCAATCCACTGCTGCGTTGTTTTTCCGCAGATAAGGTCATGCTCCTTGCCTGCGATCAATGCTGTTACAGGCTGTCCGAGACGAAAACGAAGTTCTTCCAGAAAGTCTTGCTCCGTACCCGAAAGCGCTTGTACACTCTTTTGCACCGCCTCGGGGCACACCGAAATTGCCTGTCGAATGTTACTCTGCACTGTTCTCACTCCCGATTCACTCTATGCGAAGCAGCGAACGATTAGCACAGAAACAGGCAATAAAAAACAGAAGCCCATTTCAAACGGACTTCTGTTTTATAGTGTAAAAAATCGTCAGGCTTTTTTCTTGCCGAGTGAGACCAAGCGGACAATCACAGGAGAGAGCACACAGTTAAACAGGAGCTCAAATACAAAGTTCAGTCCGACCATAGTCAAAATTGCATACAGACCTGCGGAGGGTGCATTTGCATTCGCTGCCCACTCCGAAATCGTTTCCCAGAAGAAGATGCGGCAGCCAATCAGGAACACGCCGGTATTGACAACCGGACAAACCACGGCCGAAAGCACTGTGCCAATCAGCCGATGTTTTCGGCTGAGCCAGGAATAGACCAGACCGGATACCGTTCCTGCCAAAACGCCTTTTGCGATAACGGTCACAATCGTGCCGAACGGATTTACGACCATGAACGCTGCGGCATCACCCGAGAGCAAGACCGTAACTGCAAATACAAATCCAAGCCATGTACCGTACTGCCAGCCAAGCAGCGCAGCACCCACAACAATGGGTATCAAAACAAGAGAAATTGAGAACGGACCGAATCGAATAAAGCTTCCAAGTAATTGAAGCACAACAACGATTGCCGTCAGGATCGCCGCAAATACAAGTCGGCGTACTTTTTCATGCGAAGTGGATTTTTCATTCATTCTTTTTACCCTTTCTGCTGCCGTTCCGCCCTGATTGTCGGATACAGCGC
>JAEDKB010000149.1 GCA_016296045.1 Oscillospiraceae bacterium | reverse complement strand
GCGAAGGAGGGCATCGTCAACGGCATGAGCGAAACCACCTTCGCTCCGAATGAAAGCATTACCCGTGAGCAGATCGCGACGATCCTCCACCGCTATGCAGGCTCCCCGAAGGCCAGCGGAAACCTTTATCGCTTCTCTGATGCTTTCAGCGTCAGCACCTATGCATATGATGCAATGGTATGGGCTGTCCAAGAGGGCATTATCGGCGGCATGGACGGCGCTCTTGCTCCGAAGGACAACGCCACCAGAGCACAGATTGCAATGATTCTCTACCGCTATCTGAACAAGTAATCAACTTCATGACAAACCCCCGGACTGCTTTTTAAACAGTCCGGGGGTTTCATACTGATTGTGCAAAAAGTTTTTTCACTCCTTCGTTTTTCGGGATGACAAGCAGATTTATGTATCATATACTACTGCATAAACAGGAAAATTGCCAAGGTCATGATGACGCTGGAAGAATCCTCGTTCCCCTCCGAAATCAATAACAGCAGGATGAGCAATACAAGCACATCTCCGCCGTCCATGCCCGGCAGCAGCTTTTCCAGAATCGAAATGCGAATTCGCATAGGTTCCTCCCGCGCAATCGGGGGCATATGCGGCTTCCGGTTCTCCGGCGGCGGCATCGGCGGAGCATTCGGACATGATTCAGAAGGCTGCTTTGGAAACGGTTCGTGCGAATGAGGTTCCTGTTGCTGTTTGGAAGGCGGTTCGTGAGACTGCTTCGGGGGCGGTTTCCCTTCATGAGGTTGCGGCGCAGGCGGAATCGGTCGAGCGTCCGGAACCCTTTTTCTCTGGTATTGACCGTTTTCTGTCGGCATATAACGATGATACAAATCAATGCCCTCCCATGCCGAGGAAACCGCCGTACTGTCCCAACGCAGCTCCTGCCAGATGCGAGATTCGGGCGATTTGCAGCGCCCGATCAATTTTTTCCCGCCGATCCGGAGCAAGGAAAGGCTTCAGTGCACAGAGAAGCGCTTCCTGTTTGCTGTCTGATTTTCGTGCCTGCTGCATCAGTCCGATGATTGCCTTGACAAATCCGTCATCCGGAGGCGGAGGAGGCGGAGCGGAGGAAGTCTCCTGCTTCTGTTCCGATTCCGGTGACATTCCAAGCGACTGTGCAAGGGATAAGATTTGCGCCATGCTTTGGGGATCATTGAGAATTTGCTGAAGTTTGTCCTCCAATCCGTCCGTTTCACTCACCTGCTTTTCTGATTGATTTTTTTCAGAAGCTCATCCGCTTCTTTTGTTTCTACCACAGGCCGAAGCAGCTCCTGCGCTCCCGCCGTGTTTCCTTTTTTAAACTCCTGCGCAGCCTGCTGCAGACGCTGTCCGCCGTCACGTTGAAGCAATGCGATCAACTGCTTTGCTTCGGGTGAGCTTAACAGGGAACGCATCTGCTCGGCAGAAATCTGCGGTTTTTCCTGTGAATCTTTTCCCATGGCGATTGCCTCCCTTCGCAGAATCTGATATAATACAGTATATCTTATGCACGACGGCGTGAAAGGGTGACGCTATGAAAATACTTGTTTTATCTGATTCCCATCGCGCACAGCAGCCGATGCTCGATGCGGTGCGTCGGGAGCGGCCGGATGCCATCATCCATTTGGGCGATCATGCCTCCGATGCGCAGGAGCTTTCGGCGGAATATCCGCTGCTGCCGCTGAGCGTTGTGCGCGGCAACTGCGATCTTTTTGAGGACAGTGTTCCGGAAACTGTTCTCATGAACTGGGAGGGCGTAAGGATTTTTGCAACGCATGGGCATCGCTACGGTGTAAAGTCCAATGTACTGCGTCTTTACTACGCCGCCATGGAAAAAGAGGCAGATGTCATTCTCTTTGGGCATACGCACATACCCTATTGCGAGGAGTCCGAGGGCGTCTGGCTGATGAATCCGGGTTCCTGCGGACGCTCCCGTCCGAGTTATGGACTGATTGAAATAGAAAACGGTGTCCCCCGCTGCCGCGTGGAGGAACTGTATATGGAGGATGTCAAATGATTTTAGCAGTCGATATCGGTAATACGAACATCGTCCTCGGATGCATTGAGGACGACAAAATCCTTTTTGAAGCACGCATTGCGACCGATCTGGTCAAAACCTCCGATCAATATTGCGTAGAGCTGTACAGCATGCTGAAGCTGTACGGCATTCCGCTTGAAAAAATTGACGGGAGTATTGTTTCCTCTGTTGTGCCGCCGGTGCTGAATTCCTTTAAAACCGCAATCCGCAAGCTGACAGGCAATCATTGTCTGGTTGTCGGTCCCGGAATTAAGACCGGTCTGAATATTCGCATGGATCATCCCTCAGAGGTCGGCAGCGATCTGATTGTAGCCGCCGTTGCCGCAACCGAACAATACGGAACGCCGCTGCTTTTGGTCGATATGGGTACGGCGACGACCATTACGGCCGTTGACGCAGCCGGATGCTTTGTCGGCGGCTGCATCTGCCCCGGCGTAAAAATTTCTATGGAAGCGCTGACCGGACGCACTGCGCAGCTTCCGGGCATCAGTCTGGAAGCGCCGCAGCACGCGATCGGCAAAAACACCCGCGACAGTATGCGCAGCGGCATTATGCTCGGCGCGGCAGCCATGCTGGACGGAATGCTCGACCGTATGGAAGAAGAGCTTGGCGGTCCGGTCAAGGTCGTTGCCACGGGCGGCATTTCAAAATTTGTCATTCCTCTGTGCCGCCGCAAGCTGATCTACGATAAGTCCCTGATGCTGAAAGGTCTGAATCTGATTTACAAACGGAATGTCAAAAACGATACGGAGCGGAAAAGCGTATGAAAGAGTTTTCATTTCCCTCCAAAGGCGCAGGCACCATTCATGCCTATCGCTGGGAGCCGGAGCTTGCTCCCGTCGCAATCATACAGCTTGTGCACGGCATTGCGGAATATATGCCCAGATATGACGATTTCGCAAAATTCCTGAATTCCAAAGGCATCCTGGTCGTCGCTGAGGATCATATGGGTCACGGCAAGTCGAGCGGAACCAAGGCAAGGCTCTGCTTTGAGGGCGGCTGGACAGCGGCGGTGGACGATACCCATGAGCTGATGCGCCTGACGCGTAAAGAATATCCCAACCTTCCCTACTTCCTTTTCGGTCACAGCATGGGCTCCTTTATGGAGCGCACCTTGCTCTACCGCTACCCCGAAGAAAATCTTCGTGCCGCAATTATCTGCGGCACCGCATGGCTGCCGTCCGTTGTTCTGGCAGCCGGCGAGGCCCTCTGCGCCATTGAGAAAAAACGCCTCGGTCCCACCGGCCACAGCGCAATGCTGACGAAGCTGATGTTTGGCTCTTATAATCATCGATTCCGTCCGGTAAAAACCCCGAACGACTGGATCTGCAGCAATCCCGATGTGGTTGCGCGCTATACCTCCGATCCGCTCTGCGGCGAAGACGCAACCGTCTCTCTGGCCTCGGATATGCTCACCGGAATTGCCATGAATCAGAAAAGAAAGAATCTGAAGGCCATGCCAAAGGAGCTTCCGATTCTGTTCATTGCCGGCAAAAGCGATCCGGTCGGAAATATGGGCAAGGGCGTTCGGCATACCTACCGCAAGTTCAAGCAAATCGGTATGCAGGATGTTTCCATTCACCTCTATGACGGGCGGCATGAAATTCTCAACGAGGATAACCACGCTGAAATCTATGAAGATGTCTGGAACTTTATCAAGAGCAAACTGTAAAATGTAACTTTTTTGTAATTTCTTGTTATTATTCCATGTAAGGCGACCTGCCAGCCTTGACGAATTCTGTTTTTTTTGGTAGAATGAGGTCGATATAAGTCTGACAGGAGTGAGATCATGAAACGACTTTTCCTCAGCCTGCTTTTGATTTTTTGTCTTTTGGCAGGTTTGATGACCCCGATATTTGCAACAGAATCGCTCCCGGAAGAAACCACGGCAATTGAAAGCACTGCTTTGCCGGAGGAGCCCTTGCCGGAAGAGAGCGCAGAAGACGAGACTCCGTCCGCTGAGGCAGAAGAGCCTGCTCAGCCGGAGGAAGATCCGCGAACCCGCACGCCGGAAACCTTCTCCACCAGTGCGCAGGGCATCGCGTTTATTGCAGACTTTTTTGGCAAAAATCCCACGGGAACGCAGCAGCTTAAAGCTGCCGAAAACGCAGTCAACACCTTTATCAAGCGTGACAACCTGAGCTTAAACCAAGCCCAGTTCGACGCTTTGGTTGATTTCGTCATGGAGAAGGGCACCAATATGTTCACACAGGGCTATCGGTGCGAAACCGTCATCTCCAAGGGCGGCTATACCGACGCGGAACTGGCAAGTGCATTCTGTGCCTGGGTCAAAGACGGTATCGGTAATTTTTCCGAAAGCAACCTTGCCCATCGTCTGCGCCAGATCAAGCTCTTCCTCTACGGCAGCTACGACGGCATCTGCAACGCCAATTTCCGCTATGTGGTCTTTGACGGCAACGGCGGAAATCTCAACGACAATACCGTTTTGTGCTATACATATCAATCGACCTTTGCCGACCTGCCGGATGCTACCCGAAGCGGCTACTACTTTGCCGGCTGGTACACCTCTCCCACGGACGGAACACACCTTTGTAACGGCTATAACGTCAGCGGAAACTATCGCGTTTATGCGCGCTGGTCCAAAACCGCCGTGAGCAATCCGAACGAAGCCGGTGCCGGCGAAACACAGACCGATCCCGGCTCCGACCCCGGCACGACACCCGGCAGTGACAGCGGTGCCGGCATCACCACCTATCCCAATCATCCCGACTGGCCGCAATTGCCCGCACTGAAAATCAGTGAAGCAGGCGTTCAGTTCATTAAGGATCACGAGGGCTTTGCCCCGAACCCCATGT